>NZ_JBEOOQ010000018.1:0-82542 GCF_040309305.1 Pseudoalteromonas sp. RB2-MNA-CIBAN-0110
AGACCGTATATATGACAGCAAACCTGTCCCTGCTATCGTTGAATGACACCTTGCAATACTGGAGGAGACCATATATGCACTTTGGTTAAGAGATTTATTACCCAGAGTTTAAGCTAACTAATAAAAAAGAATCAGCATGGAACAAAAAACACAATCTCTTCCCGCACAAAAAAATATTGCTTTAGTTGCCCACGACGGTAAAAAAGCAGCATTAAAATTATGGTGTGAAAAGCACAAAGAAATACTAAGTAAGCACACTTTATATGGTACAGGTACTACAGGGCATTTAATTCAAAAAACCACGGGACTTGATGTAGTTCAGCTATTAAGTGGCCCTATGGGCGGCGATCAACAACTTGGCGCTAAAATAGCTGAACATGAGATACATGTTTTGATATTTTTTTGGGACCCATTAGCATCACAGCCTCATGACCCTGATGTTAAAGCACTGCTGCGTTTAGCCGCTGTTTGGAATATTCCGGTGGCGTGTAATGAGGTAAGTGCAGATATGTTATTAAGCTCACCACTTATGGATGTAGAGCTTGAACGTACATTGCCAGATTACGAAAAATACCTCGCAACCCGACAAATAGATCTTTAAACCTCAATTGTAATCTAGGTTATTTATAAAGCATGCTGGCCCATTTAGTCAGGCCAGCAGTAACACTACCAAAGTGGTCCCCGTTAACCATTTTTATATTGCCTAAGTGCTCACTTAAAGCCGCTTTAATCAATGGTGATTGTGCACTGCCACCTGTTAAGTAAATAATGTCTGGCGTGGTCGCAGCGTCGCTGATTGCTTGTTTTGCTAAAGTCACTATTTGACTAATGCTACTCTCAACGGCAACAGCTAAATCGCTTACCGATACATTTTTATTCAGCCCACTATCTAAAAAGCTTAAATCACAATCAAACGCACTAGCTGATGAAAGTGCTATTTTAGCCGCTTCACCTTGCTGTACTAACTGATGACCTTGCTTGTTTTGCTGTAAATGTATTAAACGCTTATAAAGCTCAGGTGCACTTACATCACGTAATTGTGCATTTAGCTCTCGGGTATGGCTTTCACTATAAAATTGACTTTGTAAGTTTACATCGTTAATTTTACACGCTTGCCAAAACGCTTGATTAGGCAAAGGTAGACCTGATTTAAACGTACTGCCTAAACCCAATAACGGCATTAAACCATGAAAGCTCAAAGCAATATCTAAATCGTTTCCGCCAACACGTTTACCACTGTGAGATAAAAAATCGCCATCGCGCTGGCTATTTCCTCTAAAACTCGGGCCCATTTGTACAAACGAGCAGTCACTCGTACCACCACCAATATCAATAACGAGTACTTTTTGATCCTGAGTTAAATCACTCTCGTAATCGATACCCGCAGCAAGTGGCTCATATAAAAACTCTACGTCTTTAAAACCAGCGCGTTTAGCAGCACGTTCTAAAATACCGACCGCTTGTTGATTTGATTGCTCACCACCCACAGCTTGAAAGTTTACTGGGCGACCAATCACTGTTTGTGTAAGTGTTTTACCTAAAGAGAGCTCAGCGCGTTGCTTAATTTTTAAGATCATCGCGGTTGCGATATCTTCAAAAAAGTTAATTTGACCTTGCTTTAAACCTGTTGCGCCAAAAAATGATTTAGGGGACTTAACAAAATAGCCTTCTTCAGGGAACTGCACGTACTCGCTAATCGCTTCACGACCAATAAATAGGGTTTCATCTGAAGGCTGTAAATCAAGGTCTGACTTAATACGAGGTAAGGTATTTAATAATGCTTGGCGCTGTGTTAAAAAGTCATGCTCATGGGCTGTGCCATGTAAATGCTTAGCAACAAAGTCAACAACCAAGGCACTGTGATGAGTGTAAAGTGTAGACGGTAAGTAATGTTTTCCTTGCTCTAGCGGTACTAATTGAACATTACCCTCGCTCATTACACCCATAGCACAATTAGAACTACCGTAATCAAAACCTACAAACATACTTCACCACACATTACCAAAAAGGCCGCGCAATTTAGCACACTTTGTAAAAATTATAAATGCTATAAACTATCTCTTACTCGTAAAAAACTAGCAAAACGCGGTAAACCGTTTTTTGTTAATCCATGAAATCGGTACGTTACAGTGCTACCTATCTCAGGCGCAGTGGAGCGCTCTGCATCACTAAATCCAGTACCAATAGAAAACACCTGCCCTTGTGCTGTTTTTACCCTTAATGCCCCTAACATACCTTGGTATTTTCCTTTACCTGGTAAATGCGCAATCACAACCGCTTCTGCATCTAAATAAGGTTTTAATTTTAGTAATGCACTGCTTCGCCCATTGCTGTGCTTAGCACTAGCCAAATGTAGCATTACGCCCTCGCCGCCCTGCTTAGTTATGTTTTCAAAATATTCTGTGAGCTGCTCATTATTAGTAAAGCTATATTGAACTACAACGCTAATGTGCGGCGAGTTTAGGCTAGTAATAAGCTCATTATAGTTTTTATAACGAGTGCTAAAAGGCAGATTTTCATCTGGCATATCAAATACTTTATAAGTAATAGTTTGCCAATCATGATTATTAGGTTTTTTAGTTCTGACTATGCCACTAAGCGCAGAAAAGTGCTCACGCTTGGTCCATAGCTCACCATCAAGCCATACATTTGGCAATGGCGCTGTAAACCAACTCGGCGCATTAATAATATTGCCCTTGCGAGTAACAAACTGCGTGCCGGTCCATATAGCTCTTACGCCATCATATTTTTCACTGACTAAATACTTACTTACATCGTAATGCTTAGTTTCGTCATATACTTTCGCGAGTAAAACAGAGGGTTGTGCTGCACTTATACATTGCGTAAAAAGTACAAAAACAATTAAAAACAGGTGTTTAATAGTAGACATTGGCGCATCCAAGCAAGTAAAAGTTGGCCTAAACTATAGTTGAGATTGCACCCATTGCCAAAACTCATCTAAGTTACTCATTTTATAGGTAGCTTGGCTAAAATCGTGATCTTTTGTGTGGCTATTAGCAATGGCTACAACACGTAACAAGGCGTTACTGGCCGCCGTAACGCCGGTAAATGTATCCTCAACGGCGATTGCATTGCCTGCCTGTATATTTATCTGCTTAAGTGCCAGTAAATATGGGTCTCCAGCAGGTTTAGGATTAGTTACATCGTCTTTTGTTACCACCGTGTCAAACAGCTCATAAAACCCTAAACCTTTAAGTATTGGCATAGCTTCACTTTTAGCACTGCCCGTTACTAGGGCCATTTTTAAGCCACTCGCTTTTACAGCTTTCAACGTTTGCTCAGTAAACGGCATCAGTGGTGGTAAATGTGTTATTACATATTCGCCAAATAAGCGGTATTTTTCATCCGCTAAAAACTGTGCGCTTACTGATAAGTTATGCTCTTGCTTAATTTCGATTGCAGCTTCTAAAGTGGGTCGTCCTGAAAAGCGCTGACAAAAATTATTTTCTAAATAACTAACACCATAAGGCTTAAGTAGTTTACTCCAACATACAAAGTGCATGCTTTCTGAATCAACTAATGTGCCATCCATATCAAATAATACTGCTTCTAATGTCATCCTCATTCCTTATTTAACCTAAGCCAAATTTTGACAATAAAAAAGGCGCCTTGAGCACCTTTTATTAAATTGTTGTTATTGCGTTAAGCCTGCTGGTGGCTCACCCGTTGCTTCCTCACCCGTATCAACATCAACAAGCTCGTAGCCACGCGTTTTACGCATAACTTTAAGTACAGGCTTTTCAAATGCTGTTTTTAAACGATCTGAGTCATCTTTCAACTCATCAAGTGTTGTACCAAAAGGGGCTGCGCCTGTTTCTGACCAGTTAGTCACTTTACCGTTCAGGTTATATTCTACTTCGTGTATTTGATATTGCGCTGCTTCGTCTTTCGTTGCTTCACAAAAAATCACACGGTAATTCCAAAATCCAGCCATTGCTCTTCTCTTTAAATAAACCAATTAGGCGCTACTTTAGCAGCTCTAAAAGGGGTTATACAAATAAAAAAGCCTGCGCAATGCAGGCTTTTAAAATAAATACTTTTAGCTATTAGTTAGAAAAATCTAACTTTAAACTCAGCACCTACATAACGTTCTTCGTTAACAATACCCGTATTGTTATTAAAGTCTACAGCACCAATAACTTGTTGCTCGTCAAATAAGTTACGAACAAAAGCGGCTACTTCGTATTCGTAATCGCCTTCAGACCATGTGTAACCTGTACGCAAACCTGTTTCAATAAGCTCTTTACCTTCAAACTCTACTGATTCGTAAAGGAACATATTGATTTTACTGCGATAAGAAATATCACCGCTAGCGAAGAAGTTACCATCGGCAAGTTCTTTAGTGTAGCGAAGCGTAAAGTTAGAGATCCACTCAGGAGCATGCGGTAAGCTATTACCATCAAGTATTGCACGATCTTCAGGACCAAACGCACCTGCTACTTGGAAAGTCGGGTCTGTTACCGTACATTGTGCACAAACAGCCACAGCTAAATCGTTATCTTTAATTTCTGTTTTATTGTAGCTTAAGTTAAACGTTGCATTAAACTCATCGCTTAATACCCACTGCGTATCTAACTCAAAACCATAGCCAGTCGTTTTATCAGCATTAACTAAACGGTTAAAGTTAGCACCACCGCCTACAGCGGTAAGTTGCTGGTCGTCCATTGTGTAATAAAACACAGTCGCGTTAACACGACCTTGGCCATCTAACACGTCTGATTTAATACCTGTTTCGTACGATGTTACAGTTTCTGATTCAGCTGTTGTTACATCATCACCAAACAAAATACGACCTTGTAAACTAGGTGCGCGGAAGCTATTTGCTACACGGCCGTACCAGTTAACATCATCGTTTACTTTATAATTTGCAGATAAATCCCAGCTAACATGGTCGTCACTAACGTCACGCTCTACAAGTAATGCACCGCCGCCAATTGGGCTAAGTGTACGATCAGCTACAAAATCTTTATCATCATCAGAGTAACGAAGACCCGCTGTTACTTTTAAATCATCTGAAAAAGTATAATCTACAGAACCAAATATAGCCCATGCAGTTGTGTCTTGTTGTTGGCGAACATAACCATTTAAAACACCATTATTTGAAGTGTCATAACTAAAGTTTTCAATCGTTAGTTCTTCATCAAAGTAAAATACACCTACTTGATAATTTAAATCACCATCAAAGTTACTAGATAAGCGTAGTTCTTGCGTTAACTGGTCATGATCTGGAATGCCATCAGCACTTTCTGAAGAGAAAGGAATAAAACCAGGTCCCATAGCAACTGGAACGTCATCTATTGAGAAGCCACCGTAACCGCCGTCAATATCAGCGCGCGAATATATTTCAGCACTTTCCCATGCAGAAATTGAAGTGATTGTGTGATTTTTAAGTTCCCACTCAAGCTTTAAGCTTGCACCTTCAGATTCTACTTGTTGAGTAGAACGAGATGCTGCATCTTGATAAACAACATCACTTTCGTAATTATCTACTAGCTCGTTAGTACCCGTTTAATTACATTTGCACGAAAGGCAATTGGCGAGCCATCTAAATCACGTGTGTGATAGTTTAATAAAGCAGTAAAATCATCGCCTTCATATAAAAACTGAACGCGTGCCGCTTTTTCAGTGTAACCACCTTGCTCGTCTTTAGCTTCAAAGCCTGGAGCTTGGTTATCAATGTAATCGTCTTTATCTTGCCATAATAATGAAACACGAGCAGATAAACGGTCAGTTAAAGCACCACCTACAGCACCACTTGTGTCTACAGCGCCACGGCTACCGTATGAAACAGAGCCATAACCATCAAATTCTTGGCTTGGTTTAACAGTATCAAACTTAACAAGGCCAGCCGGCGTGTTACGTCCAAATAAAGTTCCCTGTGGTCCACGTAATACTTCTACGCGTTCAACATCAAATACTGGGAAGCCTTTTAAAATTGCATTTTCTTGAACGACTTCATCAACAACAAGTGATACTGGTTGTGATGCATTCAAATCGAAATCGGTATTACCTAAACCACGAACGTAAAAGCGTGGGAATGAACGACCAAATGAAGATTCAATAGATAAACTTGGAATTTTCGCATTTAAAAAACGAATATCCATACCAGCTGAGCTATACGCATCAAGGTTATCACCTTGTAGAGCAGATACTGCTACTGGTACTTCTTGAGCGTTTTCTACACGTTTACGAGCTGTTACTTGAATAACTTCTAGTTGATTACTTTTTTTAGCTGTTTTTTCTTCAGCAGCTAAAGAAGAAAATGAAGTACCTGCTACTGCAGAGAACAACGTTGCATTGATTAGGGTAGCTAACGTAGATCTTTTCATTGCTTTCATGTTGGGTTTAACCTTTTTTGTGCACTCTTGTTCAACGGTTTTTTGTGTTGCGCAATGTATTCATTGCGGGCTCGTTCAATTTTTCGCGACTTGCGTCATGCGCGCGGACCTTATTACCGAGAGTACAAAAACGATGTTATAAGGCTGAACGAACGATTAAGATTATACCATTGTGTGACAATTTTACTGCATAAATATAGACATAATTAGAAACTTTTTTGCAACATTTAACTACAAAATCACGTGTTTTTATCACTATTTAGATGCGAAATTCTAATATTAAGGACATATGTCCTTTATTGGATTTAATAAAATGGAGTAGGAAGAAGGGATTGTTTTACATGTTAACCTAAAATAGAAACACCTGTGTTTTTATTAAAAGCCGCCCAAGAGCGACTTTTAATATTTACCATATTTGAGCTATGAGCGCTTAAATGCAATTTCACCGTCGATATGAATATCACGCTGCGGAAAAGCAATCACTACATCATGCTTTTCAAATACAGCGTAAATACTAAAACGAATATCACTGCGTACTTTTCTAAGCATGGTTTCAGACTCGGCGCACACCCAAAAAATAGCGTTAAATACGAGCGAGCTATCTGCAAAGTCATCAAATAACACCGATGACTTTGGATTAGCCAATATTGCTTCATGATCATCAAGCACTTGTTGAATAAGCTTTTTAACCAGTATCACGTCTGATCCATACGCAACACCTACACTGACCGATGAGCGTGCATTGCCATCTATTAGCGTCCAGTTTGTTACTGTATTTTCGAGCAATTGAGAATTAGGAATAAGCATATGTACGCCGTCATTTCGGCGAATACGCGTTGAGCGAGTATTAATTGTTTCTACCACGCCTTTTGCATTGCCTACCTCTAAAAAGTCACCAATACGTATTGGGCGTTCCCACATTAGTATCCAGCCACTAATAAAGTTATTGATAATATTTTGAGCACCAAAGCCTACACCAATGGCTATTGCACCTGAAACAAAAGCAAACGCAGTAAGCGGTATGCTTAATACTTCTAAAGATGTAAAAATTAAAATAGCGATACTTAAAATAAAGTAGATACGTGTAAATAAATGCACGGCATCTTGGCTTAACTTTTTTGCCAATAATGTTTTTGTTATTAGCTTGCCAATACGCGTCACAATAAACCAAATAGCGAAAAGTATTAAAGGCACTTTAATAATTTTCGCTACGGTAATGTGTACATCGCTGTAACTAAATACAACAAAGGCAAGAATTTGGTTTATGTGTTCTAAGGTCATTTATTTTCCAAAACAAGCAAAGGAGCGCTTTAAATTTAAATCGCTATAAAGTGAAAGCGGTTCAGTGTTGGGTAAGTTTAGCAGTCATAATATAACTAAAACGCCAAGTTAATAAGTTCAATATACTTTTTATGAACAATTTATTAACTCTTTATTGCACCGAGTGCTATATAAATAGTGTACAAGCACTGGAGATCACATATGACACAACTTACTTTAAATCAAAGACTCGCTACTTTGCAGCCGCAGGTAGACTTACATTTATTTGAAAGCAGCCTAGATTACCGAAATAAAATTTTGTGCCTTCTTGCAGAACAAGAGCAAACACTGGCATCTATCAACAAAGAGTTTGGCCAACAACAACCTAGCAACTTTGGCTCTGAGAGAAAATTTGTACTTGGATATAACTAAGCAATTATGACTCAACGACTTATTAAGTAGCTCAGGTGTTTACTTTTAGAGCTACTTTTACCTCCCTTAAAGCTAAATATTAGCTAATTTGCGTTCAAATCCCCCTTAATACCGATAAACTTTATTGTATAAACGCCAAAATTTGATAAGTTAACTAGGTTTTTCGACTCGCAAAGCCTATTCCGGCTAATCTTTCTATGGAGTTATTATGCGTAAAACCCTGATCGCCACTACTATTGCTAGTGCCTTAATATTATCGGCCTGTTCATCTAACGATACACAAAACATGGCAAAAGAAGGCGCAGCACAAGTGCAAGACATGAACGCAAACAATGTTTTATTTAAGCCAAGCCCATTGCAATATATGGCACCAGAGTTTGATAAATTTGGTACAAAAGACTACGAAGCTGCATTCGATGCAGGTATCGCACAGCACACGGCACAAGTACAAGCCATTGCTAACAACCCTGCTCCAGCAACATTTGAAAACACATTAGTTAAAATGGAATTGTCAGGGGAGCTATTAAATCGCGTATCGGCTGCTTTTTATA
The DNA here is from genome assembly GCF_040309305.1 of Pseudoalteromonas sp. RB2-MNA-CIBAN-0110. Taxonomy (NCBI): domain Bacteria; kingdom Pseudomonadati; phylum Pseudomonadota; class Gammaproteobacteria; order Alteromonadales; family Pseudoalteromonadaceae; genus Pseudoalteromonas; species Pseudoalteromonas sp. RB2-MNA-CIBAN-0110. Next base: position 8,603 of record NZ_JBEOOQ010000018.1, read on the forward strand.
ACTTATCTGGTTTAATTTCAGATGCTGAATACCAGCGTATTGATGAAAAAATGGCGCCTGTATTATCTGCTCACTCAGATGATATTTACTTAAACGGTGAATTATTTAAGCGCGTACAAACAATTTACGACAATCAAGATAAATTAAACGCAGAAGATAAACGCCTAGTTGATTTTTACTACAAGCAGTTTGTAAAAGCAGGTGCTAAATTAAATGACGCTGAAAAAGCTAAAATGCGTGAAATTAACTCAGAGCTAGCTCAGCTATCTACTGCGTTTTCACAAAACATTTTAAAATCGTTTAAAGAAGACGTTATTGTAGTTACAGATAAAAGTGAATTAGCAGGTCTTTCTGAAGGCGAAATTGCAGGCCTTGCAGCTTCAGCTAAAAAAGCGGGCAAAGACGGCTACATGATCACTTTGGTAAATACAACGCAACAACCAATTTTAAGCAGCCTTGAAAACCGCGACCTACGTGAGCGAATTTTTAAAGCTTCTGCAAACCGTGCAGCAAAAACTAACGGCCCTATTATTATTAAAGAAACCAACCTACGCGCTCAAAAAGCAGAGCTTTTAGGCTACAAAGATTGGGCTTCTTATGTAATGACGTCGCGTATGGCACAAACAACTGATAACGTTTACGGCATCCTTGATGACCTAGCACCAAAAGCAGTTGAAAAAGCAAAAATTGAAGCAGCCGCTATTCAAAAAGTGATTAACGATTCAGGCGAAAGCTTTGAGCTTAAACCATGGGATTGGACTTTTTATGCTGAAAAAGTACGTGCAGAAAAGTACAACTTAGATCCAGCACTTGTTAAACCATACTTTGAAATGCAATCGGTTATTCACGATGGCTTATTCTTTGCAATGAACAAACTATACGGTATTACGTTTAAAGAACGTAAAGATCTTCCTGTTTATCATGAAGATGTAACCGTATACGAAGTATTTAATGCTGATGGCAGCGCTATTGGTTTATTTTACCTAGACCCATATGCACGTGAAGGTAAACGTGGCGGCGCATGGATGAGTGCATACGTTAGCGAAAGTGGCTTAAAAGGCACTAAACCGGTTATTTACAATGCGCAGAACATTCCAAAACCTGCTGCAGGCGAGCCTACGCTAATGACGTTTGACGAAGTGTCTACTATGTTCCATGAATTTGGTCATGCTGCACATGGGTTATTCTCAGATGTTAAATACCCAAGCCTAGCGGGTACTGCAACGGCACGTGACTTTGTTGAGTTTCCGTCGCAAGCAAATGAAGATTGGATGATTGAACCAACAGTACTTGCAAACTATGCTAAGCATTACAAGACAGGTGAGCCAATTCCACAAGCTTTACTTGATAAAGTACTTGAATCGCAAAAATTCAACCAAGGTTACGGCACTACTGAATATTTAGCCGCTGCACTACTTGATATGGAATGGCATTCATTTGGTTCTGATAAAAAAGTAGCTGACGTTCAAAAGTTTGAGCAAGACGCGCTAGAAAAACACGGTATTGCTTACTACCCTGTTCCACCACGTTACAAATCAAACTTCTTTAGCCACACATTTGCAGGTGGTTATTCAGCGGGTTACTACGCGTACCTATGGACTGAAGTGTTTGCAGCAGACGCCTTTGCACATATGGAAAACAACGGCGGCTTAACACGTAAAAATGGTGATAAGTTCCGTAAAGAAATCCTATCTAAAGGTAACAGCCGCGACTTAATGCAAAGCTACATTGAGTTTAGAGGTCAAAAACCAACTACCGACGCACTACTTAAGCGCCGTGGTTTAGTTGAATAATTAATAACTTAGTTTATTAATTAATAACTTAGTTTATTAATTAATAACTTAGTTTATTAATTATTGCTTTATAAAAGCCCGCTTGCGGGCTTTTATTGTTTATACATTAATTTATAACAGATAAACTGCTGCCATTAATTATTAAAAGACGACGGCTATGCGGTACTTATTTGCAGTAACTTTACTTTGGGCATTTTCATTTAGTTTAATTGGCGTGTATTTAGCAGGTCAGGTTGACGCATGGTTTAGTGTGTTAATTCGCATAGCACTAGCAACCCTCGTATTTTTACCATTTTTAAAGTTTAAACAAACACCTAAACCTTTAGCCTTAAAGCTCATGCTGATTGGCGCTATACAACTTGGTGTTATGTATAGCTTTTACTACCACTCCTTTTTATTTTTAAGCGTCCCCGAAGTACTGCTATTTACAGTAATGACTCCTTTGTACATTACCTTGCTAAATGATGCATTGAACAAACATTTTAACCCACGCTTTTTTATAATCGCACTTATTGCTGTAATTGGTGCAATTACCATTCGTTACGAAAACCTAAATAGCAATTTCATAATTGGCTTATTATTAGTTCAAGGTGCGAACATAAGTTTTGCTGTAGGCCAAGTAACCTATAAACGCTTAATGATGAACAATCAGCTTGATGATAAAACCGTATTTGGATGGTTTTTTATAGGCGCACTTATTATTGCCACAATTTGTTATGCATTATTTGGTAATTCAAACAAATTACCAACCACTTCTACTCAGTGGGGCATATTGATTTATTTAGGGGTTGTTGCATCAGGCCTTGGTTACTTTATGTGGAATAAAGGCGCAACACTCGTCAACGTTGGAGCTCTGGCAGTCATGAATAACTTACTTATCCCAGCAGGGATTATTGTTAACGTGCTTATTTGGAACAGAGACGCTGACATAGTTAGGTTAAGTATTGGTGCAGCTATAATGTTAGGTGCATTATTAGTGAATCAAATGCTTAATAAAAAAGTAAATTAATAAACTTGTAGCTAAATTGTCATTAATAATCATTAAGGTAGTACAAATTTTACTTTTAAGGATAAACAATGAAACGTATTACCTTACTTACAGGCTGTATATTGTTAGCCACACTTGCTGGCTGCGACGACGATGTAGAAATAATAGAAAAAGAAGTGGTTGTTACCAGCACCGAAGTTGAGATTGTTGAAATACCTACGCCTGTTATTGTAGAAGTACCAAACGGTGATGCGCCAGATATTCAACTAGGCACTCGTCCATATTATTTAGTCAATGATATGAGCGACAGCGCTTTAAAAACACAATTAGAGTCATGCAGTGAAGGTCCTTTTTACCGCACCGACTTTTCTATTGGTCATCGCGGTGCATCAATGCAATACCCTGAGCACACCAAAGAAGCCTACATTGCTGCAGCTAGAATGGGCGCAGGCATTGTTGAATGCGATGTTACATTTACAAACGATAAAGAACTAGTATGTCGCCACTCTCAATGCGACTTACACACCACAACTAATATATTAGCCATTCCTGAGCTTGCAGCTAAATGCAGTGTGCCATTTACACCAGCCGACCCTGCTAATGGTATTGCCGCATCAGCTAAATGTTGTACCAGCGATATAAGCTTAGCGGAGTTTTTAACCCTTGAAGGTAAAATGGATGGTGCAAACACTAATGCAACGACCGTTGCCGATTACATAGATGGCACACCAAGTTGGCGCACTGATTTATACGCCACCAGCGGCACATTAATGACTCATAAACAAAGCATTGCACTGTTTAATGGGATGGGGGTGAAAATGACCCCAGAACTTAAATCGCCACAAGTAAGCATGCCATTTGATGGAATGACGCAAGAGCAATATGCGCAAAAAATGCTAGACGAGTACACTCAAATGGGCGTGCCAGCTTCAAAAGTTTATCCGCAATCGTTTAACCTTGATGACGTAAAATACTGGATTAACACTAACCCTGACTTTGCAGATAAAAGCGTATACCTAGATGGTCGCGACAGTGAAGCCGGATTTGATCCAAGTAACCCACAAACATGGCAACCTGGTATGGACGAACTTGTGGCTGACGGCGTTAAAATTTTAGCCCCTCCAATTTGGATGATGCTAACAATAGATAACGAAAATAATATCGTGCCATCACAATACGCAATTGACGCAAAAGCAGCAGGTTTAGAGCTTATTGCATGGAGCCTTGAGCGCTCAGGTCCGCTTAATGAAGGCGGTGGATATTACTATCAATCTATTGCTGATGTTATAGATAACGATGGCGATATGATGACGGTTGTTGACGTGCTCGCAAAAGACGTAGGGGTAATGGCTATATTTTCAGATTGGCCGGCTACCGTAAGTTATTACGCTAGTTGTAATAAAATGCCTGCAAGTATTTAAATACTCGACAACAAAAGTCGTTTATTTTATCGCGCTCAGTTACCATATCATTATATATAATTTTATTTAACTGAGCGCTTTTATGATAATTCAACAACATAACGCAGACTTGCCAACACCTACAGGTTTAATGCGAACAACCGTATATCGCCCTCAGGCGCAAGGGCAATTCCCTGCTATTATTTTTTATTCTGAAATTTTTCAGCAAACTGCACCTATTGCTCGCAGTGCAGCTATTTTAGCAAGCCATGGTTTTGTAGTGTTCGTACCGGAAGTATTTCACGAGTTAAATCCTATGGGCACTGTGCTTGCTTACGACGATGCAGGTAAAGATAAAGGCAATGCAGATAAGTGGGAAAAACCACTTGAGCATCATGATAGCGACACGCAAGCCATGATCGACTTTATAAAGCAGCAGCATTACTGCACAGGTACAGTGGGCGCTATGGGCGTATGTATTGGAGGGCATTTAGCTTATAGAGCGGCGCTTAACCCTGAAATTAAAGCGGCTTTTTGCTTATACGCGACTGATATTCACAGCGACACATTACCGGCAAAATCAGGTAATAACTCATTTGAACGCATGGCTGATATACAAGGCGAAATTCACTTTATATGGGGTAAACAAGACCCGCATGTGCCACAAGAAGGTCGCACTAAAATATACCAGCAATGCGTAAGCACTGGCATTAATTACCAATGGCAAGAAGTTAACGCCCAGCATGCCTTTATGCGTGATGAAGGTGAGCGATACGATGCAGCCCTTGCAATTAATATGTATCAACAAGCGGTTGCATTATTTAGCCGTACTTTATAAGTATTTTATAAATGCTTTATAAATATTTTAAAAGCGAAAATAATTAAACGCTTTTCAGCATACCCAAGGCGGTATGCTGTTTTACAAAATATGCTTTTAGGTAATCAATAAATAATCGTAGTTTTTTAGAACCCGCAGCCCCTGGCGGAAATACCCCGTACAGTTCAATATCTTTGCTTTTATAATCATCTAATATTATTTCAAGTAGCCCAGCTTGTACTTTAGGCCACGCATCGTAAAGCGGAATACGCCCAATGCCATGCCCCGCTTCTACAAAGGCAGTACGTGCAGCTGCGTTATTAGTACTTAACCCGCCTTGCATTGCAATGTCGTGTTTTTTGCCATCTTTTGAAAGTGTTAAAGTTTTACTTCCTAGTTGATAAACCACCCATTGATGATCTGCCAATTCTAAAGGAGTTTTAGGTTTACCAAAATGTGTAAAGTAATCCGGCGCGCCACAAATACAAGTGCTCATTGTCGTCAGCTTGGTTGCTTGCAAGTTGGAGTCACTCAGTGCCACACCCCTAATTGCAAAATCGAACCCATTTTTAATAATATCAACCACATCGTCAGTAAGCTGTAAGTCTATTTTAATTTTAGGGTATTGGCGCTTAAACGTATTTATTGCGGGCACAATTAGCTGCATTCCCACATTCACAGGGCAGCTAATTTTAAGTAAACCTTGTGGCTCACTCTTTATATTTTCTATTTGCTGATTAGCTGCATTAGCTTGTTCGGTAATTATTCTACAACGCTCATAATAAGCAATGCCCGCCTCAGTTAGCGCCATGGTACGAGTTGAGCGATTTAATAAAGTGACTTCAAGTTGGGTTTCTAACTTTTTTAAATGATAACTTGCTACTGCTCGCGTAAATCCTAACTGTTTAGCCGCAGCGGTTAAGCTGCCCTGCTCTACAATTTGCGCAAATACGACCATGCTCTTTAACTGCTCAAACGACACCTTCATATGTGCTCCGTAGCGTGTTTTAAATTCAACCCCTCTATTGTATCAATTATTAAATCAATAAAGTTAAATTTATCATCGTTGTTTAAAGCTCTTTTAGTGCATATAGTAATTGGTAAGCAAGATAAACTAATTCAAATCATCAGAAGGAATATATTCAATGTCTAAAAAAATACTTATGGTTCTTACATCTCACGCAGAACTTGGTAACACTGGCGAAAAAACAGGTTTTTGGGTAGAAGAATTTGCAGCCCCTTATTATGCATTTGTTGATGCAGGCGTTGAAGTAACATTAGCGTCTCCAGCTGGCGGTCAACCACCCATTGATCCGACAAGTACGCTTGTCGATTTTCAAACAGATGCAACAAAACGTTATGACGCAGATAGCGCAGCGCAAACCCTTATGGCAAACACTAAAGTGTTGAGTGAAGTAAAATCTAACGATTTTGATGCTGTATTTTACCCAGGCGGTCACGGTCCATTATGGGACTTAGTTGACAACACTGATTCAATCTCACTTATCGAAAGCTTTGTAAAAGAGCAAAAGCCTGTTGCTGCGGTATGTCATGCAAGTGCTGCATTTTTAAATGTTAAAGATGCTGATGGCAATGCATTAGTAGCGGGTAAAAAAGTAACTGGTTTTACTAACTCTGAAGAAGCTGCAGTGCAACTTACCGATATCGTGCCATTTTTAGTTGAAGACGAGCTAATTAAAAAAGGTGGCGATTATCAAAAAACTGACGACTGGGGTGTATTAGCACTAGAAGACGGTTTAGTAATTACCGGCCAAAACCCAGCAAGCTCTGAACTAGCTGCAAAAAAACTATTAACTAAATTAGGTTAATAGTGAGTAATAATTAAAATTAAGCACAGCATTTTATGCTGTGCTTTTTTAATTGCTTTTCATTAGCAAATACAATTCCTATACTGGCAACTCTTAAAGTCAATTAGGGCGATTATATGGCAACCAAGCCAACCACACTGTCATTACTAACGAGTACCCGTTTCGCAATATTTAGTATTGTTGTTATTTGCTTCGTACTACAGGTGATCAATAGTCTACCTGGCATAAATCTTAATGGTTTAGGCATATATCCACGCAGTATCCAAGGATTAATTGGCATACTATGCGCACCTTTTTTACATGGTAGCTGGTGGCACTTTGCCAGTAATATGATCCCATTTGTAGTATTAAGCTGGCTAATTTGCCAGTACAGCGTAAAACGTTTTTATAACGTATTTATTTTTACCGCTCTAGTCGGTGGACTCTTAGTTTGGGCATTTGGGCGCAGTAACATACATGTTGGTTTAAGCGGTGTTATATATGGTTTATGGGGCTTTATTCTATGCTACGGCTTAGTAAGACGCTCATTAAAATCAATTATAATTGCAGTTGTAGTGGCTATACTTTATAGCGGTTTTATATGGGGTGTTTTACCTCAGCGCTATCATGTATCGTTTGAAAGCCATTTATTTGGAGCGCTAAGCGGGTTGTTTTTAGGTTATAGATTAGCAAAAGCCGATAAATTAAAAGGTCGGTAAATTAAGTATTAGGGCCTTTAATTTATTTTTTATGGCCACATTTACCATATATGTATTTCATCTAACAGAGGTTATTTATGAGTGATAAAAACGAATACACGCCACCAAAAGTATGGACGTGGGAAAGTGAAAGTGGCGGTAAGTTTGCCAGCATTAACCGCCCAATCGCAGGCGCGACTCATGACAAAACTCTACCTATTGGTGAGCACGCATTTCAGCTTTATTCTCTTGCGACACCTAATGGCCAAAAAGCTACAATCATGTTTGAAGAGCTTTTACAGCTTGGTTGCACCGATGCAGACTATGACGCATATTTAATAAACATAGGTGATGGCGATCAGTTTGGATCTGACTTTGTTGATATTAATCCAAACTCAAAAATCCCAGCGCTAATGGATCATTCAACCACGCCGCCTACTCGCATCTTTGAATCAGGTTCTATTTTACAGTATTTGGCTGAAAAATTTGATGTACTTATACCTAAAGATCTAAAAGCTAAAACAGAGTGTCGTAACTGGCTATTTTGGCAAATGGGCTCAGCACCTTACTTAGGTGGTGGGTTTGGTCATTTTTATAGCTACGCACCAAGTAAAATGCAATACCCAATTGACCGTTTTACCATGGAAACTAAACGCCAGCTTGACGTGTTAAATCGCCATTTAAGCGAAAATGAATACATGGCAGGTGATGAATACTCAATTGCCGATATTGCAATTTGGCCGTGGTACGGATCGTTAGTGCTTGGAGCTTTATATGATGCAGCAGAGTTTTTAGATGTTGCTTCATACACCCATGTTGTACGCTGGGCTACGCAAATATCAGAGCGCCCCGCTGTAAAGCGTGGTCGTCGCGTAAATCGCACATGGGGTCCTGAAGAAGAGCAAATGGCAGAGCGCCATAACGATAGCGATTTCGAAGGTTAAATCTATAGAACAGCAAGTAAAGTCGTTAACACTTTAACCTGCTTGATAATTTTAAGGCTCAAAATAAATATTTATTTTGGGCCTTTTTACTTTTTAAACTTTTTTTATCCCTCCCGTAAACTATATTTACTTTACATTAAAGTTTTATTTAGCTGCGTAAAGGCTTATTAAGCTCTTTGTATTACCAGTATTGCATTAGTGTAATTTGCTAAATGGTTTACTTAATTTCCTAGGGGTTGTTTTTGAAAAAGGTTTTAATTAGTGCCATATAACAATTTAAGTAATAATGAGCGAAAAGAAGCGCTCAAAATTTTATACTCGAATGCTATTTCCGGAATTGCAGTCTCTGTACTAGTCAGCGTTGCTTTAGTATTTGCTTTTGATATAACTAATGAGAAAACTAACCACGATAAAGTAGTCTGGTTAGGCATAATGATGTGCGTGCTTACTTTACGTATTATTGATGTAGGGCTTTTTTTGAAAGCTCAAAATTCTCGCCAACCTTACAACACACATTCTTATCTAAATCGCTTTGCTATTGGCTGTATATCAACAGCTGTGTCTTGGTGTGGTTATGCTCTTTGGTTTCATAGCACTTCATCTACGGTGGAAGTTACTACGACCATCGCTATTTTATCGGCGCTTGCCGGTGGCTCTGCAAATTTGCTGTCTGGAAGTCGTTTTACCGCTGTTCTATATAGTTTTACTTTATTGGCGCCCTACTCTTTTTTGCTAGCGCTTTCAAACGATCACTACCAACACGTATTGGGGTTATTAGGTTTAACTTTTGCCACAATCATGATTGCCTCTTCGTACAAATCAGCCACATTTACACACAGTGCAATCAAGCTCAAAAACCAAAACAGAGAGCTGCTTAATGAAATGGAAAACAAGGTCGAGCAACGCACTGAAGAAATTTACCGCTTATCGAATACCGATCCACTCACAAATCTATTAAACCGCACCGCATTTTTAAAAAATGCAAACAAACAACTAGCAGATAACCCTAAAGAACCCTTTGCTTTATTATTTGTAGATTTAGATGGTTTTAAGCAAATCAACGATTCGTTGGGTCACAAAGTAGGCGATAAAGTATTAAAAGAAATAGCACTGAGAATTAGTAATGTATGCAACCAACAACTCTATAAATGCCGTTGGGGCGGAGATGAGTTTTTAATTTTAGCAACGTATCAAAGCCAAACTGAGCTTATCGAGTTTGCTAATAAAGTGCTTCAAAGCATTAGCGCCGAGCATGAAACATATAAATATCAAAAATGGGTATCAGCAACTATTGGAATGGCCATGTACCCTGAGCACGGGAGTGATTTAAATACCTTAATTCGCTCTGCTGATATTGCAATGTATCACCAAAAACGCATGGCTAAAGGTAATATCAATATTTATAACGATTCACTCAAATTAAAACAAGAAAGAGAGTACCTGTTGAGTCAACGCCTAGCCAGTGCCATAGAAGAAAACAGTTTAAGACTAGTATTTCAGCCAATTGTAGATAGCAAAACATCAAAAGTAACCTCTTTCGAATCATTATTACGCTGGCAACTAGACGGTGAAAATATTTTCCCTGATGAGTTTATAACTATTGCCGAGCAATACGGTTTAATAACCCAAATGGGCCTCTGGGTCATAGAACAAGCATGTATACAAGCAAATAAATTCAACCATTTACCGACAAAAATTGCAGTAAGCGTGAACGTATCGGTAATACAATTACAAGATCCAAATTTTGTAACTAAGGTATTAAAAATAGTAAACAATCACCAAGTAGAGCCTAAAGATCTGCATATAGAAATTACCGAATCAGTATTTGCCGAAGATAAACTCACATTTTTGACAGCCGTTAAAGCACTACAAAAGCAAGGCTTTTGTATTTCAATTGATGATTTTGGAACTGGCTACTCATCACTATCAAGCATGCTTGATATTGGTGTAGATATAGTAAAAATAGACAGAAGTTTTATTCAAAATATGGATAAAAGAGGGTTAAGTATTATTCATGCAATTGTACAAATGGCCTCATCTTTAGATTTTACTGTTGTTGCCGAAGGCGTTGAAACTATTGAACAAGCAAACACGCTTACTAATATTGGTGTATCTCACCTGCAAGGTTATTACTTTTCAAAACCGATGGAAGTAGATTTTGTAGATGCTTATTTAAATAAGCAAAATAAGCTGTGCCGTTGATAACTAAAACCTGCTAAAAGCGCTTAACTGCCATATGAGTTTTGCACTACCTTTTTTATTAGGGCTTGTTTATCTTTCGAGGTTGAATTTGCAGCAGACTGTTTGGTATTTGGGCAATACAGAGCCTATGTAGTGTGGTTATTCCCCATAAATAGGCGATAACGCAGCATTAATGCCAAACATGCGCTGCCCGAAGGGTTCTGCCTAGGGGAAATTGACTCTTTGTTACTAGGTTACAAACCTCGCGCCGCAATTAAATCTTCCTTGGGTTGAACAAAGTTCAATCCTGAAAGGTCAATAAGCCCTCCTTAAAACATAATCTTACAATTACTTACACCCAGTACATAGTTATTAGCGTAGGCTAAATATAAACCAACTTACATAAGTGTATTACGTTTAAATTTACGCTAATTAGCAAACCGCCAGCGCTTGACCCTACGTTAAGTTGTGCGCTGATGTTGCTTATATAAGTGAATAATAAAAATGTAACGATACAACTAAATATAAAAAAGGGATTTGCATGATAAAACCACTTTGCTATTCACTCATCACTTTACTTACCCCCATTAGCGCTATAGCTCAAACAATGGCAATAAAAACAACGGATGAATTAGTATCAACCGATTCAGAGATTTTATTTGCATATAATAAAGAATCAAAACAACTAGAAGCCATCAATTTACTCACATCACTAAGTAGTGAACTTGCTTTACCAAAAAATGCCATCGGGTTTGATGTGGCTACACTTGCTAACATTACCGATAAACAAGCACTCGTACTAACAAGTGATGGCGTATACAAAGCCCAAGCTGGTAAACCAACACTATTGTTTAATTATGAGTCGGTTCTAAATCAATTAAAAATAGATAAATTTGAAAAAGTAGACTTTGTCTTCGATGCCAACAACGACGGTCTAAGCGATATTTTCATCCCTGGGTTAGCAAGCAGTACTTTATACATTCAAAATAAAGATGGCAGCTTTAAGCCTAACAAATTTAAACAAACACCTATGTATGAAGGCAGCTTTTCAGGAAAAGGGCTTTCTCTAGAAGTTAATATTAACAATAAACCCGTCGTTATTGATTTTAACCACGACGGGTTAAGCGACTTGGTTTTTTCAAATGACTTTGGAGCAGATGTACTACTTGCTAATCCAGAAGGCTTTGAGCAAAAGCTCACCTCAATTGATTTTAACATCGAATTAGGCGAGCTAAGCAATGGCGAAACTCGCAAAATAAAGCAAATTATTGATATTAATAACGACGGATTTCTAGATTTTACAACTAGACAGTTTAAGCCAACGCAAGGTATGGATTCGTTAGATATAAAAATAGCACATACTTTGTACTTAGGAAGTGCTAAAGGCTTTAGTAATACGCCCATTACCTTATTTGAAACACAAGGCCCTAGTGAGTTATTGCTCAAAACTGATTTTAATAATGATGGCTTAATTGATTTACAAAAAATGGATTTAGATATTGGCTTAGGTACTATTGCGTCTATGGCATTGGGCGGTGGCAGTACTGATGTAGATGTAGAAATGAACATTTATAAGCAGCAACCCGACGGCTCATTTGCCAATAAATCGAGTATAGAACTTGATTTAGAAATGGAAGTAGGAATGAACGGCGATGATTCCGAGCCAGCCCTCTATTTAGGTGATATTAACGGCGACAGCTATATTGACGCAGTATACAAATACAGTAAAAAAACGCTCTATATTTATTACGGAGAGCAAGACTCACTCCTAAATGATAAACGTAAAAAATTAAAACTAACACTGCCTAAAAATAATAAAGATATTCTTCTGGTAGATATAAACCAAGACGGTAAAAAAGATTTTGTATTTAAATTTACCGAAGAAGATGGCACCAGCAAAATAGAAACACGCTTAAATTAAGCCAATAAAAAAGCCCAACAGAGTTAACCGTTGGGCTTTGGACTTAAGACTTTCGAGTAACAGTCAGCTTTACTCTAAGTTATAACACCTAAGCAGTTACATTTAGCAGTGAATCGCCATCACTTAAACCAAACTTCTCTTGCACTGATGCAAGGATTGATTCTTTATCTTCATCAGACAACTGGCTTGAATACTCAGTTAATAGCTCATCTAAGTAGCTGACTACTTCGTCTGTATCTACTGATTCTAATGAGTTCTGTGGCGGCGGTGGTGGTCTTTGACCTTCCACTCGTCCTGCATCACCAATGCTTTTAGCATCAAACTCAAGTTCGCTCATTAAATCAGCAAGCTCTTTTGTTGGTTCAATACCTTGTTCTTTAAATGCCGCTTGAATACTTTGCGCGTTTTCTTCGGTTAAGTTTTCAGCGTCAAACTCTGCAAGCATTTCTTTAACAAAATCGCTTTGCTCTGTTGTTAGTTTTGCAGCCTGACTACTTTGTTGCGGCATAAAATTCGCAGAACTACTGTTAATACTATTAATCATTTTAGTATCCTTTCAGCGTTCACGACGAGGTGGTTTATGATCGCTAAGTTCTTGTTCACTAATTTCGCCATTACCATCGGCATCTATAGAATCAAAAATTGTTTGTGCATCGCCGTGTGGCGGTTTTTTAGCACTAAACTCTTCAAAGCTAATTACGCCATCACCATCAGTATCAATAGTTGAAAAGTCAGGTTTTTCAGGAGGATTGTCACCGCCTCGAGCAGCTACATTAGCTGAAAAAGCAATAGATAATATTGCCACAGTGGCAAGAGTTGAAAAATGCTTCATAGTAATAACCTCGTATTTAAGAATTAAACTAAGCTTACGCTTTAAAAACGCAAACAATGTGCAAATAATGAGGAAGTAATAAATTATTTTAATAAAAAATAGTAATCTAAATGCTTATTTAAAAAGTTCTGGTTGATTGCTTTGCAATCAATATATAAGCTAATAAAATAATACGATTAATTACTCTCAGGCAGTAGTGTTACTGCCCTTAATTCTCAAAGCTGATATACTGCTTGAGCCAATTAAACAAACAAATACAGAGCACTTTCATAAATAATGATTAATAACCAACCCTACTTAGCAGGCAATCTGTGAAAATACCTAAACGCCTACAACCCCTTGTTGATGATGGCCTTATTGACGAAGTTATAAGCCGACTAATGAGCGGTAAAGAAGCCGATGTATTTATTGTCCGCTGTGGTGAGCACATTCGCTGTGCAAAAGTGTATAAAGACGCGGTTAAACGTAGCTTTAAAAAAGCGGCACAATACCAAGAAGGCCGAAAAGTACGTGGTGGACGCCAAGCGCGTGCTATGGGTAAACGTTCTAGCTATGGCCGTCAATTAGAAGAAGAGATTTGGCAAAATGCCGAAGTTGATGCGTTATCTCGTTTAGCTGGCGTGGGTGTACGTGTTCCTGATACTTACTTTTGTATTGATGGCGTGCTGCTTATGGAGCTTGTGTCGGACGAGAATGGTAACGTAGCCCCTCAACTTGGACATGTCGTTTTTAGTGAAGAGCAAGCGATTGAGCAGCATAAACTCATGATGCATTACATTAAGCTTATGCTTTGCGCAGGTATAATACACGGCGATTTATCTGAATTTAATGTACTTGTAGATAATAACGGCCCTGTAATTATAGATTTACCGCAAGCAGTTAACGCTTCAGCAAATAACAGTGCACAAGCTATGTTTGCACGCGATGTAAATAACATACGCCGCTATTATGGTGAATTTGCGCCAAGCATACTAAAAACTCAATACGCTAAAGAAATGTGGGCATTATTTGAAGAGGCCAATTTAACGCCTAATTCAACGCTTACAGGTGAATTTGAAGACAGCGATGAACTTGCTGATGTAGATTCTATTCTTGATGAAATTCAAGCTGCCGAATACGAAGAGTTTGACCGTTTAGAGCGAATTAAAAATGCTGACGATGATGAGTAACTCATCGTCATAGCTCACTAATACCTCTTACTGCGGATGCACAAATCGGTAGCCAACCCCATAAACAGACTGAATAACACTTTCAGTTTGTGTCACTTCATCTAGTTTTTTACGCAACTTTTTAATATGGCTATCAATAGTACGATGGCTCACAATACGCTGATCGGCGTACATAGTGTCCATTAAACTATCGCGCGAATAAATACGATTTGGGTTGTTAAACAAAGGTTTAAATAGCTGAAATTCAAAGTTCGTTAGCTCTATGCTGTTTGATTTGTATTTTACGCTGTAGGTACTCTCGTAGAGCTTCATTGTTGACTCTGTAACATCACTTGCGCTACTTAATCGCCTTAATATAGCTTTAACTCGCGCCACCAGCTCAGCATAACTAAACGGCTTACAAATATAATCATCTGCACCTAACTCAAGTCCAAGCAGCCTATCTATTTCTTCTACTTTTGCCGATACCATAATAATAGGCACATTTGAAAAGCGCCTGATTGCTTTACATAGTTCTATACCACTTTGACCAGGTAGCATTATGTCGAGCAAAATTACGCTCGGCCTGTTAATTTCAAGCCAAGGTAATACTTCATTTCCGTGATGTATTTGATGAGTAACAAAATGATGGCTACTTAAAAAGTCACTCATTAAGTTAGCCAGCTTTACCTCATCTTCCACAATCAGTATTTGTTCGCTCATAGAGTTCTCTGTTATTAGTAATCCAAACTTAGGATAAAAATACCATATCAAACAAAGTTCAAGTTACGTATTTTTTATCTGAATCAACTAAAGCTAAATAGTTGGTAGCCTAATAATAATAGCAAGACCGCCTAGAGTGGCTTTTTCAGCAGCTATTTCACCATTATGGCCTTTAACTATATGTTGGCAAATAGATAAGCCCAAGCCCGAACCGCCCTCTTGGCGATTACGAGAGCTATCTACTCGATATAAATACTCAAATAAATGCGATAAATGCGATTGCTCTACACCTACGCCGTTATCTTCTATTATAAGCTCTAAGTAGGTCTGCCCTTTAATGTTTATATTGTTAGCCGTTAATGAAATAGTAGTACATTGTGCATAGTGCACGGCGTTCATTAAAATATTGTCGAGCAGCTGCAAAAGTCGGGTTTTATCTGCTTGTACAGTTATGTGTTTAGCGCTATTTAGTAAGTAAATTTTTATATTATGTTGTTCAAGCACAACCTGATATTTTTGCTCAATAGTATTTAATAATAACGCCATGTCAGTGGGTTGCATAGTGTAATGCATACCCCCTAACTCTGCGCTATTGAGCATATGTAAATCATCTATTAAGCGTTTTAAATGCAATGCCTCGTCGTTAGCCGAGTTAATATTTTTTGCATTAGGCTCACGTATGCCAAGTAACATAGCTTCAAGTTCACCGAGCAAAATACTCATTGGCGTTCTAAGCTCGTGAGAAATATTGGCAAGCCAGCGTTTGCGCACTTGCTCATCTTTAGCGAGTGTAAATGCAAGGATATTAAAATCTTCGCTTAATTGGCCTAATTCGTCTTTTCGCTCAAGCGTAAGCTTGGTCTCGTAATTACCTTGCGTTAAGCGATGCATACCATTAGCAATTTGCTTTACTGGGCTAACTAAGTGACGAGACAATAAAAAGGTAACTAGCAATGTAAGCAATACAGCGGCTAAAGCAATAAACCATAAGTAGTTAGTTTGCTGCTGTAAAAAATCAAGCTCATAACCATCAACCAAGCTATCTCTTTTAGATACAGCTAAGTAACCCACTGTTTTATCGCCCACTGTAATTGGGGTTGTTATATATTTTAAATCGCTGAGGTATCTACCCACTACTCGCTGCTTATTTTCGTCAAGCAAAGCGTAGTGAGCAATATTTTCAGGTGGTAGGCGGCGCTCTCCCCCTAAACGAATATGATCGGGTGGCGGCCGTCGAATCATTCCCCCTCTGGGGCCTGGACCTTCTGGTGGCCTAGGTAAAAACTGGCTATTTTCTAGCTGCGATTCAATAAGTTTTCTAAAATTTTCGCCATTGCCGACAACACGTTCCCATGAGGGGTTTTGTTCGTATTGCTTTGCAAGTTGCACAACAAGTGGTTCAAGCGCTTTTACTTCTTTTGCATTAACAAAATCAATTACGCCTTGCCCTATACTCCATTGTATAAGTACTACTAGCCCTGCAATAACACTAAAGGTAAAACTAAATAGTATTAAAAAAAGTTTATTATGAATTTTCATTAATTCGTGTTTTCAACCTTGCTAGGAAAGCTTTCAAATCGGTATGTTATAAACTCTTTGGTTTGATCGTTAACATACAGCGTAGCAACTATTTTTTTGCCCTGAGCGGTCCAATACATATGACCATGATTATTTAAAGTAACCGATACGGTATTTATACCACTTTTAAATAAGTTAGCAGGTAAATGCAATGCATGTCCGTAAATTCGCTGTATTTTAACCCCATTTATATATAAATGAGCATGACCTTGTAAAAAGCCCGTGTCATCGTTTGTAGTAACGCTCATCATTTGCTGCATGTTCATTGCGCCCTCAGGGGGTACAGATAAATCATAGCGCTGAGTATCTAAAATTAAGTTATAACCCGACATACTATCTTTTAATAACTTAAGGCTTAATGCCGGGATTGGCGTATCACTTGGCACTGCTATAGGCATATGGCTATGATCCATCATTTCCTGCTGCGCAAAGAGCTTAAAGCTCAATAGCACAGCAGTAGTTAGGATCAATGCGTATTTAAAATAACGCATAGTTACTCCTTACATTCCCGGTGGTGGACCCATTGTTTCGCCCGTATCACAGCGACCAATTGAATTATCGGCTAATTGACCTTTAAAACGAGGCCCTATTTGATAAGGGAAAGAAGGCTGTAATTTACCATCGCTGTCTAACGTTAGTGTTATATGGTAGTGATAACCCTTGCCATCGTTAGTATCGTGGCCGTTATGCTCATCTAATTGAGCACCGGTTACTGTTTTTTGTGCGTAGTAGAAATCTTCAAAATAATAACCATCGTCGGCATTTAATGTATTACCAGAGAGCGTCGTTACTTCTGCGCCAATAGCAGGACCTGCATCACTTGTTTGTGTGCCTTGGCTAACATCGTATTGATCGACTAAAGTACAGCTTCGCTCACCCTCAGTACCACAACCACCTTCACTTTCTGATGCGCCATAATCACGCATTTCCCAGCCGCTTAATGCAAGTTGACCGTTACTTTCATAAGGACCATAAAGCGGATAGCCATCAGCTGCAAACCCATAAATAGGTGAATGCGCATCGCCATCATCTTCAAGTAAATCAGCTAAGCAACTCGTGTAAAAATGGTGATGATATTCACCGTTAGCAGCATGTCCGCCACACACATCAACATCGTATTGCTCAGCAATGGGCGCTAATGTATACCAAATATTATTACCGTAGCTCATACCATCGCCCCAGTTAAATATACTGGTGCCATTAACCATTAAGCCAACTGTACCTAAACCTGTTTCACAAGTTTCAGTGTCAGATAAATCGGTAGGTGTTATCGGAAAATACGCCTCAACTGTTTGTTCTGTTGGGCAACCTGGTCCTGGAGGCCAATAGCCTGCACCGCCTGTGTCATCACAGTTTTCAGTGCTGCTGTTATAGCCAATATCTTCACCAAACGAAATGGTTTGCCCTACTGCTGCTGAGGTTACACCGTTATAAAAATCAGTAGCTGCACGCGGGCGATTATTAAGTACGTCTACTTGGTCTTGTGTAAGCGTTACGTCATATTTAGGAATGTCAGTTGTTTGCACATACATGTATTCAACGTCAGCATCTTCCTCAGTAACAGTAACAACCTCAACTGATTGAACATCTTCAACCACTGCGCCATTGTTTTGTATATAAGTAGAGGTTGTATCGTTGTTAATTAACCAGCTGGTAAGTTTTGCACTATTATCAACTGCACCAGTATCTGAGTCTGAGTCTGATGAAGCAATAACATTAACTATAACGGTATCTACAACGACATCGTTTGTGCCGTCATCTGCACTGATTTCAAATACAAGTGCTTCATCGGTTAAAACTTCAGGTGCAACAAACTCAGTAGACGTTGCAGTACTTGAAGATAAGCTAACGGTAGTGCCAGATGTTTGTGACCAGCTAACAGATACTTCGCCATCATCTTCAACTGTTGAACTTAAATAAACGGTATCGCCCGCATTAACAGTTTGGTCAATACCGGCGTCAACCGTTGGAGCACTATTACTGACTATCTCGCCGTCTGTTGTAGTACTTGTAGAATCGCTGTTACATGCGCTTAAAGCGATGCAAAGCGCGCTTAATGCAAATAACTTAGTTACATTAGAGGCTTTTGTTTTAAAAAGTGTTTTCAATGTTTGAACCTTTACTTTAACGTTTAATAAAACAAAGTTAACAAGTAAAAGTGCAAACAATGTGCACAAACTAAGGAAGAATAAATATAAAACTAGATTTGTGGTCGTTTAAGTACAAATTTGTCTTTAGTGGTTGCATAGTAATCCCCACCCATTCTACCTACCGCATCTAAAAGTGTTGGGTCAATATAACCGTCAACAAACACCTCATCGTCAACACAAATACCCACTATGTCTAACAACATCATTTGTCCGCCGCCAGGCTCGCTTGAAATAGTAATAACTTCACGTAGCTTACACTCATAGCGTACTTTTGAATCAGCAACACTCGGCACTGCGACCATTTGGCTATCAATTTTAGTTATATTTGCAGCATCAAACTCACTAACATCACTAGGGTAATTAGCACAGCTTTGATTCATTTTTTCAACCTGCTCATGACTCACAATGTTAATCACACATTCTTTAGTCGCTAATAAGTTAATTAATGTATCTTTACTTGGTTTATCGCGTGGATTTACTTGCGTCACACTCAATACTGGTGGGTTACAACTCGCTACTGTAAAAAATGAGTAAGGAGCAATATTAGCCACACCGTCGCTACTTAATGTACTTATCCATGCAATTGGACGAGGGCTGATCCCGCCAACTAAATACGAATAAACATTAAGCTCTTTATTTACAGTTAAATCTAAAAACATACTTTTCCTTTTAATACATTAAAACTAAATCTTAATTCAAGTTAGTTACGTATAGGTTTGGCTGACTCAGTTAAATAACAAGCTAATTTTTATCTCTATTTAAAGCAATAAACAAATTATATGAAAATAAACATCGTGTGGTTTAAACGTGATTTGCGTCTTAGCGATCATCAACCATTAAAAAATGCATTCAGTAATGGCTTACCTACCCTATTACTTTATAACTTTGAGCCATTGCTGCTCGAAGATGCACACTACAATGAGCGGCACTGGCGCTTTGTGTATCAATCAATAGTTGAGTTAAATAATCAGCTAGCGCGTTTTAACGCCTGTGTTTATATCTTTAATTTAAATATGAACGATTTACTTGAATCGTTAAAGGCACAGTTTGAAATAGTTAGTATTTTTAGCCATCAAGAAATAGGCTTAAACAACACCTTTGAGCGCGATAAAGCAATAAAAGCATGGTGCCAGCATAACCATATTAATTGGCTAGAGTCGCAAACAGGCGCGGTTATTCGCGGCAAAAAAAATCGTAATAATTGGAACGAACGCTGGCAGCAAACAATGCAAGCACCTATTGCAGTTCCTAATTGGAAGAGTATAAAAACAATTACCCTCAATAACTACCAAACACCTGAGCTACCAAGCGCTTACACGCAAGATCACGACAGCTTTCAACAAGGTGGCCCGCTGCATGCGCGAACTGTAATGCAGAGCTTTTTTGCCGAGCGCGGTAAAGGTTATCAAAAAGGAATATCGAGCCCAAGTTTAAGCCAAACACATTGCTCCCGACTTTCGCCGTACCTAGCATGGGGGAACATTAGCCTTAGGCAAGTGTATCAAATGGCCATTGATGAATATCATTCAAAACACCCTAACAAAAGAGGCTGGAAGCGCCCGCTTGCTGCGTTTGTATCGCGCTTGCATTGGCACTGCCACTTTATGCAAAAGTTTGAGAGCGAATGTTCTATGGAGTTTTTAGCCCTTAATCCGGGTTATCATGTATTTCCGTATCGTGATGATGAACATGTTAAAAACGATATTGAACGCTGGGCGCAAGGTCAAACAGGTATTCCCATTATTGACGCTTGCATGCGCTGCTTAAAAGCCACCGGCTATATAAACTTTAGAATGCGCGCCATGCTTGTAAGCTTTGTAACGCATCATTTAAATATAAGCTGGCAGCAAGCAAGCTTTCCTCTCGCTAATTACTTTTTAGATTTTGAGCCCGGAATTCACTATCCGCAAATTCAAATGCAAGCCTCGGTAACAGGCATTAACACCATTAGGCACTACAACCCAATTAAACAATCAGAAGATCAAGACCCAACAGGTTCGTTTATTAAAAAATGGTGCCCCGAGCTTGAAAAACTCCCTATTGAATATTTACATCAGCCTTGGGAGCAAACTCCGATGGAGGCACTCTTTAACGACTTTAAGTTAGGGGAGGATTATCCCGAACCGATGCTTGATTTAACAGCAGCCTCAAAAGAAGCACGCGAACGCTTATGGCAATACCGTGAGCGAGCCGATGTTAAACGCGCCATAGGGAGGATTCTTAAAAAGCACGTTGGGGGTACTCAAAAAGTTACTCGAACAAAAAGTAAAACGGATACTAAAAGTAACAGTAAGGCTGAGTAAGCATGGCGCACAAAAAACTAAACTTACCTCAAAAAATATGCCCTATTTGTAATAAACCTTTTACGTGGCGTAAAAAATGGCAGCGCGACTGGGATAACGTTATTTTCTGTTCAGAGCGCTGCAGGCGTAATAAATAAGAGTAACAATTAACTGGCGTCTATTTTGCAACATCATCAGTAATTAGTGCTTTTAAGGCTTTATATAAGTTTATTTTGTAAATAACGCTTAGCTAACCTGAAAAGCTTACACTCAAGCAAGGAGAAGATGATGACGATTAAAAAAACGGCAAGTTCAACATGGTCTGGCGATATTAAAACAGGCAAAGGTAGCATATCAACTCAAAGTGGCGCGCTTAACAAACAACCTTACGGTTTTAATACCCGCTTTGAAGATGAGGCAGGCTCAAACCCTGAAGAATTAGTAGGTGCAGCGCACAGTGCATGTTTTAGTATGGCGCTTTCGCTTGCATTAGGTGATGCAGGCTTTACCGCAGATAAAATTGATACTAAAGCCACTGTAAGCCTTGATGAAGTAGATGACGGTTTTTCAGTAACGCATATTGCCCTTGAGGTAAAAGCGCGTATTGATGATATTCAAAACGAACAGTTTCAAGCCTTATGTGAGCAAACCAAAAAGAGCTGCCCTATTTCCAAGCTCTTAAATACCGAAATATCACTAGATGCGACACTTCAATCAGCATTTTAAATATTTAGACTTTACTATTTAGACAGTTCCTTACTAAAAAAGCCAAGTAAGTAATTACTTGGCTTGCTTATTATAAAGAAATATCTCTAGGGCGTGTTGTTATTTGGTGGTTGAATTTGCAGCAGTGTGTTTGGTATTTAGGCAAGGCAGAGCCTATGTTTTGTGGTTATTCCCCATTAATAGGCGATAACGCAGCATAGATGCCAAACATGCGCTGCCCTTTGGGCTCTTTCTAGGGACGATTGACTCTTTGTTGCTCGGCTTTTACTTATTCTTACATGGATGTAAGCCAGTAGAATAACGCAGGAGCAGTTATCGAGCCCACTAGGTTACAAACCTCACGCCGCGATTAAATCGCCCCTAGATTGAACAAATTTCAATCCACAAAAATCAACACGCCCTAGGTTTATTCCTACTCAAAGTACTTACTACAAGCCCTATTCCCATCCCAATTGCTGGCCATACTACCCATATATAACTAGGCGAAGTTAGTAAATTTATAACGCTTAGCAAAGTTAAAATAAGTAAGTATCCTTTAATTTTTTTGCCTAATGTCACTGTATTGCTCATTTATATTCTCCAAGTAATGTATGTCGCTATTATTGTTTTAATAAGCAACGTACACACCTGCTAAATGTCACTAAGTGATCTGACATTAGTCATCACTTTTCATTTAATTACATAGTTATTTATTATGTATAAAAACATAAAAAACAATACTTTAATCTATTTGTGTTAGAATCTAATCTCAACTAACCTAAACAAATAAACATAAGAGGATGAGCTAAATGAGCGAAAAATCAAAAGATTGTGAAAAAGTTACGTGTAGTAACTGTGCTGACGCTAACGATCTCGAATTTGATTTTTCTATGGCTTTTCAACCGATTATAAACTGTAAAACTAATCTTATTTATGGCTATGAAGCGCTGGTTAGAGGTTTAAATGGCGAGTCTGCTTATTCAATCATTTCAAAAGTAAATGAAGACAACCGCTATGCATTTGATCAGCTTTGCCGCATTAAAGCCATTCAATTAGCCTCAAAGCTGGGCATAACATCAATGCTAAGCATTAACTTTTTACCTAATGCTATTTATAAACCTGAGCGATGTATACGCACCACGCTAGAAGCTGCAAAAAAGTATAACTTCCCAATTCAAAATATTATGTTTGAATTTACTGAAGTAGAAAAAATAGAAGACACCGCACACATAAAGCGCGTTGTTGATTACTATCAGTCTCTCGGATTTAAAACCGCCACCGATGACTTTGGTGCAGGTTATTCTGGTTTAAATCTACTGGCTGACTTTCAAACAGATATTATTAAGCTGGATATGGCGCTAATACGCGATATAAGCAACGACAAAAAACGCCAATTAATAGTAACTCATTGCTTAAATATGTTTCGCGATTTAAATATTATCGCACTGGCTGAAGGGATTGAAACAGTAGAAGAATATACATGGCTTAAAAACGCAGGTGTTGAGCTTATGCAAGGGTATTTATTTGCCAAACCAAGCTTTGAAAACTTGCCTGAGGTAACCTACGTTTTTAATTAGGAAAATCTACAATACCCAAACACTTTATTACAATCATTTAATTGCCTTATAAAACCTCATAAATATAATACCCATTCTAGTAACAAATTTACTTAATTATAAGAAGGGATACTTATGCGCTTTTTAATGCCACTCACTTTACTCGCACTTAGCTGTACAGCGTCTGCAAACGTCGAGCAGTCAGAATCAAAACAATGGTTTAACTCTATAAACTACGCAAAAATTGATTCTGATTATTACAGTGATAATGTGTACGGGTTATCAACTCACTATTACTTTGAGGAACAGCAAAACTCAGGTGTGTGGGATGATTATGGCTACTTGGATACAGATAGTAATATAGGCTTAAATTATTTTAATTCAGATGGTTATAGTGGAAAAGGTATTTTTGGAGAAGGCTTTTACGGCAATGCTTTTGCAACTTTTGAACTACCTAATATTGGTGATGCCGACAACTATTCACTTGGTTTAGGTTACTTATTTGCTGATTCACTAAAAGTATCTGTTCGTATGTTAGATTATGAATATAGCGATACAGTTTATTTATTTAAAGCTCAATATAATCATGAAATCAATGACACCGACTACATTGGTTTTACTGTTGAAACAGATGATGAAACAGAGTCATGGGACCTATCATCACGTTACTTTGCCCATCTTTACGATGACAGTTATTTTGCTATAAATGTTGACTACCTAGATGTTGGCGACGACTCAGTTTTTAATGTGCTCGCAAACTATTACTTTAATAAACATGTTGCAGTCGGTATTGGCTCAAACGACTCTGATTTAGTTATTGAAGGTAAGTACTTTATTAATGATAGCTACTACTTCACAGCTAATTACACTGATAATGATAACTATGATGTATATAATCTTAGCTTTGTAGCCCAATTTTAATAAACACAAAAAAGCCGCCTTGCTGGGTCAGTTCAGTTAAACAAGGCTGCATTTTCTAAATAACTTTAGGTTACATATTACCTAGCTCTATCATCATCGCTGTGTACATACGTAAATTAAGCTCAAGTTGCTCAAGTGTCATAAATTCATGCTCTGAGTGACCTGTGTAGCGCTTACCCGGCATTGAAGGACCAAACGATACCGCATTATCAAACAGCTTTGCGTTAGTGCCACCACCTATTGATACAAAGTCAGCTTTTTCGTCGCCCGTAAAATGCTTAAAAATATCAAGCAGCTTTTGCGCATGCGGCGCGCTATCAAGCAGCATAGGTGTGCCAATGATTGTTTCTATGTTGGCAAGCGTTACATTGTTAGTGGCTTGCCAATTAGCGAGCGCATCATCAATTTGCTTTTGTAATACAGCTTCGTCTTTACCCATAGGGCGACGTGCATTTACAGCAAGTGTTAGCGCATTACCATCGCGCTCAATAACGGTTGGTGCCACTGTCATCGGGCCCATAAATTCGTGCTTATAGGCTATTTCGCCAAACTGTTTACCGTGAATATCTAAACCAATTAACTGATTCACAAAGTCGATTAGCTCGCCGTCACTGTTATTTTCAAGCTCCACGCCTTTAAATAACTCAGCTAAATACGCAATCGCATTTATACCCGACTCCGGCTCTGATGAATGCGCTGACATACCTTTAACACTTATTGCTAAGGCATCATTTTGCTCACTAAAGTTAAACTCAACTTTATTTAATGTTTTGGCTTTTGCTTTTAATGTATTAATAAGTGCAGCGTCTGCATTGTGAAGTACTAAGCTGGCGTCTTCTGGAATTTGGCTTCTAAACGCACCGCCAGTTACATCCTTTACATATAAACCCGTCTGTGGTGATGTTGCATTAAAAGTAGGTGCAATTAAGCTCCAGCCTTTCTCGGCAACCACTACAGGGTATGATGCATCAATCGTTACTGCATATTTTGGTTGTTCATACGTTTTCATAAATTGAGTAAGCGGACCCCAATCAGACTCCTCAGCAAGGTAAATCATAAGCTCAATTCGGTTATTAAGGGTTATGCCTTTATCTTTAATTGCTTTCATGGCGTAAAGCGCTGTTGCTATTGCACCTTTATCGTCTTCCGTACCACGACCAACTAATTTTCCCGGTTCAGATGTATCAATAATAAAAGGACTTTGTTTCCATTTGCTAGCATTAGCAGGTTGCACATCACCGTGCGTTACTACCGTTACTTTTTCGCTTTGCTCGCCCATTCCAATTAAAACGGTGTAGCCTAAATCTTGGTAGTCAAAACCAAGCTCTGCGGCTTTCATTTTTAAAAGTGCTTTAAAGCCAATAAAATCGGGATTTTGAGGAGCGGTAATGTCGCTTTTATTAACGGTCGGAAAAGCCACTAAGTTAGTTAGTGTGTGTATTTGAGCATTTTGGTAGGTATTTACTGCGTAATCGGCAACGCTATCAATATTTTTATTTAACTGCGCATGAGCACCAAACGCAAATAAAGCAATACTGGCTAAAGCTAACTTTTTCAAAACAATTCCCATTTAATTAATAACTAAGAGCGGTAATTATAACGCTATGAAGCGCTTACTTATAGCTCTTTACGCTAAACACGCAGGTAACTTAAGCTGAATATTTATATAGCAGCTTTTATGAGGATGAATGTATAATGCGCGACTTAAAATTAACAGGGTATTTAATTGTGAACCGTCGTAAAAAAATCGTCACTAAATTTCAAAAGAAAGATAAACGCACTAACGCTAAACTACATAAAAGCAACAAACCTGGTTATGTGTCAAAAGCTGAGCGCGAAAAACTAGCTGAACAAGAAAGTAATGAGCCACAGGCAACCCAAGAGTAACTCTACGTTACCTGTTGTTTTGATAGTTTAAAGTGGCAAAAGTACCGACCACTTACATAACCGACTACTGCCGTGGCGACTATAAGTTCAAACGTAGCTAAGTAACTAACTGCATCTACATATGGTATTGCGAGGTTTATACTTTGCATCCAGTCTTTCATTTTAAATAATGCAGTTGCCCCAATAACCATTGGAAATGTAAAAGCAGCGTAGCTCGGCGTAAAAGGTCTGCGTAATAACTTTATAAATAACACATAAACAATCAGTGTTTTTATTATCGCTAATATAAATAATGCGCCCACTATAAAGAGTGATGGATTAGCAACAATATGAAAATACCCCGCTAATGTTAAACTGGCAGGCGCAGCTAAAATGGCAAGTGTTGGCTGTATTTCGTAGTCACTTTTTAATGCTAATAAAAAACGATAAAACATAATTGGCAGCATAATACTGTACGTTGATATACCAATCACCAGTGCGCTATAAGCTAACCACGCTAATGTCGGATTTCCCGAAAAAGTAACATCTGCAATAATTATCCCCACTGGTGGCACAAACCAGCTAGGCGCCATATCTTCAAAATTAAACTTTTTTGCTCGCTGGTATAAAAAGCTCACCAAAAATGTGAGATGCAGCACAAAAGCGAAAACCCACATAATGTCGCCAGCTAATGAGTTAAATTGCCCAACTGAGTTTGAAATAACAAGATTAGCCATTGCAAATGTAGGGATCACACTTCCTGCAATTGGGTGTGCTAAATCGGCTTTTAATAAATGAGGGTGCAGTAAAAACTTAGCAGCCAAAAGTAAAACTAATACGCCAGCTAGTACCGCTCCCAAAAATTGCCCTTGGGAGTTTAAATTAAAAACGTTTTCCCATGTCCATCCCATACTAGCAATACCCAAAGCTAAACCGGCCATGGCCGTTGGCGCACCCATCACTTTATTTTTAAATTGCTTAAACACTGTATTTCCTAATTATTGGGTGATGAACAAGTTACTGCCTTTTACTGCATTGCCTTAAAATAACGCTGTAAAATTAGTACAAGCGTGCTTAATAGAACGCTTTTTGCATACAAATATTTCATAAAAATAAGTTTACGGCTTACATATTAAAACGCAAAAAAAGCCATAACACAGTTATGGCTTTTGCTTTATTTTTAATAATTTAGTTTAGTTAGAACGCGTAACTAACGCTTACATTAAATGAACGACCCTGCCCAGCAAGTTGTTCAAACCCGTTGCTGCTATCTTGTTTAAGTGCCGCAATACTTACACCACCTAGCGGAAGTTGGTAGTACTCATCAAACACGTTACTCACTTCAGCACTTAGCGTTAATGAATCCCATGTGGCTTTAGAGCTTAAATTAACCAGGCTGTAGCTGTCTGTTTGGTTTTCAAAACGATTATTATCTACACGGCTTTTAGTATCGACCCACTGCCAAGATAACGCGTTTTCAAATCGACCTATTTGCTGGCTAATACCTAGCTGGGTTTGCAGTGGTTTAATTTGATAAAGCGGCTGGTTAGTATCGTCGCGCTTGCCTCTCGTATTAGTAACGTTAGCGTGTAACTGCCAGTTACCTAATTGCTTAGATTCATAAATGTTGGCTGTTAAATCTATTTTTGCACCATACAAAATAGCATCTACATTAGTAAACTGAAAAATGTTACGCGCTGTATTGTCCAAGTCATAACTATTGAAGCTTCTTATAATATCAGCATCAATATAGTCACTCACATCTGTATACCAAACATTGGTGCTTAATCGCCAACGGTCATCTTTAGCCGATTTAATATAAGTAGCACTTATTGTATGCGCTGTTTCAACGTCTAAATCAGGGTTACCAATATAGCCATTACCATCGCCATACCAACCAATCATGGTGGTTGCCATGGTACTTACACCCCAACTGTATCGCTCGTATAAATTAGGCGCTCGGTTTTTACGGGCAAGACCAAGTTGCAGCTCATCATAATTTGTTATTTGGTAGTTAATTAATAAGTTAGCATCAACTATAGTGTCGGTTTTATCTCTGTCGCCAGCATTAAAATTCTGTGCAGCAATGGTATTATCTGCAGACGTATCGCTCATGGTCATACTTTCCATACTACTCATATCGTCCATATCCGTCATACTCATGTCATCGTTGTAAGATTGAACCTCTCCAACATGGGTATTAATACTTTCAATGCGTACGCCTGCGTTTAACCATAACTTTGTATTTATTTGGCTCTCAAATTCTGCAAATGCCGCTATGCGCTCTCGTTTGCCGTTATTTACATTTACGTAATCGTCTGGTCCCATCATGGTTGAGCCTTCAATACCTGGCCACCAATCATCAATACTGTAATTGTAATATTCTTGACCGAGTAAAATACTGCTGTTTTTATCAAGCGCGATACGCCATTTAAGCTGCGTACTTATATCTTGTGCATCGGTTTTCATTGGCATCATGCCTGTTTTTTCTTCACTGAAAAAGCCCATTTCGTGCTTTACGCTATGCCAGTTAACTTGCCCTTCAAGCTCGCTGTTTTCAAAGGAGCGCTTGTATTGAGCTATTGCACCGTAACTGGTGTTATCGGTCATATCCATATACTGATTTGCAAATCCCTGATACGGGATTTTTTGATGCGTTAGCTTTATAACTAATTGCTGTTTATCATCGCGCATAGCTGCGGTTAAACTATGATTTTGTGCTCGATACAATGTATCTAATACTACATCGCCGTTACCGTCTTCATAACTATCTGCGTCACTAAACGAACCCTGATAATTAAGGCTAAACGTGTCACTTGCTAAACGTGCACCAACGCCAAGTTTACGTCCGTTATCAACGCTACTGTACTTTGCTGACACATAACCTGAGTGCCAACCTAATTCATTGCTATCGCTATACTGTGTTGAAATAGAATTAACGCTTATTACACCGGCAATATTATCCCCGCCCGCGCTTACTGGCGACACGCCTGCAACCACATTGTAAGACGTAATTTGATTAGCCGAGATATACGAAAGTGGCGGGTTCATATGATTAGCGCATGCAGCGGTTACATCTGCACCATCAATTAACACTTTAACTCTGTCGCCCATTAAACCATTTAAAATAGGTAAGTTAGATACGCCGCCCGCTGCTGAAAAATCGACACCTAAATCACTTAATAACGATTCTGACGAACCAAGTGCTAAATGCTTATTTTGAGCATGTCCGTGTACTTCAATCACTTCTAAAGGCGTATCGTCGGCAAATGCAAAAGGAGATAGCACACCGCTAATAAAAAGTGCGACAGGAGTTAGTAAATATATTTTTTGAGTTTTGCTTTTATAAACCATTGTTAATTTATGCCACTGTAATAATTGGCGTAATTATAGTGTGAGTGGCAAAAGCAAAAGCGCGACATATTGTCGCACTTTATCAATTTAAAATGTTGTTAGGTGTGTTTGAGCACATAAGAAGACAGCTTTAAACATAGGAACATGCAATTAACTAAGTATTTAACTTAGCTACCGTTTGAGAAACAATATCGGCTCCACGTTCAATCTCTTTAATAACCTCAGACACATTAGCAATAAGCTCTCTTCCTTGTTTTGATGAGTCTGAAACTGACGTTATTTGCTTTGATATATCATTAGTGAGCTCTTGGTTATTTTTAACAACACTTGCTATTTCATTAGTAGATCGACTCGTACTGGCTGCAAGCTGCCTTACTTCATCAGCTACTACAGCAAAACCTCGACCATAATCACCAGCACGCGCTGCTTCTATTGCGGCATTAAGTGCCAGTAAATTAGTTTGATCCGCAATGCTGCTAATTGTCGAAACAATGGAACCTATGACCGCAGACTGTTCATTAAGATTTTTTATTAAATCTACCGATTTAAGTACTTGGCTTACAATGGCGTCGGAGTTCGCTATAGAGCTTTGTAGTATTTCAGAGCCTTTTTTAGCGGTTGTAGCAGTAGCTACCGCCGATTCATGTGCTATTGCAGCGGCTTCTGTCACTGCACTGTTATTATTAATTCGATCGGTAATATTTGATGCAAACTTAATTATTTTAATTACATTACCTTTGCTATCTAAAATTGGGTTATAAGTTGCTTCTAACCAAATTTCTGAACCGTCGGCGGCAATACGTTTAAATTTTCCTGACTTAAACTGCCCCTGCGCTAATTCACTCCAAAAGCGTGGGTTTTTCTCATAAAACAATTTAGTACAAAACATTTTATGATGCTTGCCTACAATGTCTTTTAAGCTATAACCTATTGTTGCTAAAAAGTTTTGGTTCGCCTTTAAAATATTACCCTCTGGGGTAAACTCTATTGTAGCCAAGGCTTTGTCGAGTGCATTTGCAATAGCTTCTTGCGCTTTTCTTTGTATGTAACTGGTCGTAATATCAGAGGCTATTTTAATAACTTTGGTGACTACGCCGCGCTCTTCTACAGGAAAGTAAGTTGCCTCAAGCCAAAGCTTATCGCCATTAGCTTTGTACCTTAAAAACGAGCCTGCTTTAGAATTCCCTGTTTTTAATGCTTGCCAAAATTGACTATATTCGTTTGACTTTGCATATTCAGATTCGCAAAACATACGATGATGCTTACCAATTATTTTCTCTTTGCTATACCCAATCGTTTTTAAAAACAACTGGTTTGCGTCTAATATTATTCCATCAGGTGTAAACTCTATATAAGCAACGTGCTTATTAATTGCCGATAAAATAGATTGTTTTTGAATTAATTGAAGCTCCATTTCTTCAATTTTTGCGTTTCTTTTAGAAATACCAAACATATAAAAACCTTAAGGAGTAAATTAGTACAAAAATTAGCAAATTAATGTGATATCAATATGTAGCTGTACTGTAAATATAAGCTTTAAATAACCTTTCGGCTAATATTTAATATCTTATATATATATGCTTTATAAATAGTTTTTTTATTTTATAAATGTTAAGTAGTATTTTCTTCTAATTAACATTTTAAAAACCTAATAAAACCACTAATTTATGCATGACTCTGTACTTTTTTTAACTTAAAATAGCGCCCTCACAGACTACCCTCTCACACCAAAATTTAAGCATACACATAATATTTTCTATTCAAGATCTATTGTGCAATTTCATTTTTAAAATTAAACCTTAAGGGATCATCTATGACATCAGATGTAACGTCGGCATCTAGTCAACTTAACAGAACCGCTATTTTACTCGTATTAGCGCTAGGCACATTTATCTTAGGATTATCTGAGTTTTCGATGATGCCTATGCTGCCACTAATTAGCGAAACATTTGGCTCAACGCCATCACAAAGTGGCTATGCAATTAGTGCTTACGCCATTGGTGTTGTAGTGGGCGCCCCTATTTTAATGCTTACCACTGCTAATATGAGAAAGCGCAAAGCATTGCTCATATTTATAAGCTTAATGTTTGTCTCAAACGGATTAAGCGCGATGGCAACGTCGCTTGAGCAGCTTGTAATATTTAGATTTTTAAGTGGTTTACCTCATGGTGCATATTTTGGCGCGGCTATTTTATTAGCATCGGATATTGCCCCAAAAGGTAAGCGTGCTAGCTTTATGTCTAAGGTGTTTATGGGTTTAACTGTGGCCACTATTGTTGGTGTGCCTGTTGTAACACTTGTGGGTCAAAACCTTAGTTGGCGGTACTGTTTAGCCGGCGCTGCAGTGCTTGCATTTATTGCTTTTATTTTTGTTTACAAAGTAGTTCCAAATATAGATAACGCTAAGCCTTCTAACTTACTAAACGAGTTTGGCGTACTTAAAAACAAACTGGTTTGGTCTATTTTGGGTATTGTAATTATTGGCTTTGGCGGGGTGTTTTGTATTTATACTTACATTGCCGACACCATCTTAGTGGTAACAAAAACAGCCCCGTATACTATTTCTATCGCAATGGTAATGTTTGGTATTGGTTGTACGCTCGGTAACTATGTACTGGGTAAAGCTGCCGATAAATCAGCAATTAAAACGACTGGCCTTGCGCTTGTATGTACCATTGTATTTGCCTTTGCTTATGTAACGGCAAGCCATAATATTTGGGCTCTTTACGCAGTGATCTTCTTTATTGGTTGCAGTGTGGGCTTGGCTACGCTGATTCAAACGCTTTTAATGGACGTTGCGCCCGAAGGCCACGCTATGATTGGTGCCTTAGTACAGTGCGCATTTAATACTGCCAATGCTATAGGTCCTTGGGTTGGCGGAATTGCAATTGCGCAAGGTGCTGCACCTAATCAAACAGGTTACGTAGCAGCTGCATTGTTTTTAGGTGGTTTGGGTATGTGGCTATTAAGTTACTTACAACTAAACAAACAGCAACCAACAGCGCAAGCTACTAATTAACTTGAGTTCAGATTAATTTAAAATACAAAAAGAGCCGCTAATTAGCGGCTCTTTTATTTTTAATTTACCTAGGGCCTGTTGACCTTTCAGGATTAAAATTTGTTCAATCTAGGGGCGATTTAATCGCGGCGTGAGGTTTGTAACCTAGTGGGCTAAGTAAAAACCGAGCAACAAAGAGTAAATTGCCCCTAGAAAGAACCCAAAGAGCAGCGCATGTTTGGCATTTATGCTGCGTTATCGCCTACTTACGGGGAATAACCACACTACATAGGCTCTGCCTTGCCTAAATACCAAACAGCCTGCTGCAAATTTAACCTCGAAAGATAAACAGGCCCTAGTAAATTAAGCGCTTAGCGATGCCATATCAATAACAAAGCGGTACCGTACGTCTGATTTTTCCATACGTTCGTATGCTGTATTAATTTCGTCAATGTTGATCATTTCGCACTCAGGTAGCACGTTATTTTCACCACAAAAGTCGAGCATTTGTTGCGTCTGTGCAATACCACCAATAAGTGAGCCTGCAATACGACGGCGACCCATTAATAATGGCACCGTGCTTAGCTCATCTACAGGACCAACTTGGCCTACAATAACTAAAGTACCATCTACATCAAGTAGTGGTGTGTAAATAGATAAATCATGTTTTACAGGTACCGTATCTATAATGACGTCAAAGGCAGATTGCGAGTCTTTCATTTCGTCATCATTAGATGACACTAAGTAGTGCTGAGCACCCAATTTAACCGCATCATCTTTTTTAGACTCACTACGGCCGATTACCGTAACGCTTGCGCCCATTGCAACTGCATTTTTAACGGCCATATGGCCAAGTCCGCCTAGACCAACAACACCAACACGGCTACCTTTTTTTACGCCCCATTTATGAAGTGGCGAGTAAGTAGTAATACCTGCACAAAGTAGCGGTGCTACGCGAGAAAGGTCTAAATTTTCTGGTACGGAAAGTACGAATTCTTCGCGTACAACAACATGTTTAGAATACCCACCTTGGGTCATTTCACCACTAATGCGGTCTTTGCCTGCGTATGTACCAATCATACCTTCGCGGCAAAATTGCTCTTCGTCGTTATCACATTGATCGCAGCTTTGGCACGAATCAACCATACAACCAACAGCAACCGTGTCGCCTTGCTTATATTTTTTAACGTCGCTACCTACCGACATAACTTTACCAACAATTTCGTGCCCAGGTACCAATGGGTAGTCACTGCCACCCCAATCATTTCGTACGGCGTGTAAATCTGAATGGCACACACCACAGTATAAAATTTCAATTTCTACATCGTTATTTCGTAAATCGCGGCGCTCAAAAGAAAATTCTGTCAATTCAGAACCTTGGCTTTTTGCTGCATATCCTACTGTCTTCATAATAACTCCATAGTGGTTAAAAATTTAAATCATCAACAGCATAGTACATAGCCTGTGAATAGAACCTGACAATATAAAATAGGCACAAAAAAAGCCCAAACAGTGTTTGGGCTCAATCATTAGTACTAGGGCGCTAAATTTAGTTATTTTGCAAGTAAGCTGTTTAATTCATTAATAATTGAATGAATTCGCTCTGCATTTTTTCCTAAATCACTACGCCCTACTCGCGACTTACTACGAATATCAACAAAACGTTGGCTGCCTTCATCTTTAATACGAATTACCACATCGTCTTTAAAACCAAACCACGTTGTTGTATCGGTAGCTTCCACAATACCTTTAGCCGTATTTGCACTTACCAATGCAAAGCCAAGATTTTTAACTGCTTGTTCGCTTGCTGTCATTAAATCGGCTTTAGATTGTGCAAAGCTTAACGTTACCAGCTCCGGGTATGCTTTGCGTTGCTGTACTGCCGTTTCTTCACCCGCGTATTCTACTGGGTTAGATGCATTTGCACGTAGTGGTGCAATTGCTACAAATTTTGGTGGATTAACTAAATCAGTTGAAATGTCATGAATTGCCGGTACACCTTCAGCCTTGTTCATCATATTAAGTGGCATAGCAATAGCCACAACCGAAAATACAAGTGCAATAACACCACTGCTTAGCGTTAACGTTTTACGCATAAATAACGCTTGTACTATAAGTAGCACCAATGCAGCGCCACCAGCATAAACGCCAAATTTAAACCCCGTAAACGCAACACCTAATTCTACAATACCAAATTTATACAAAGGCCCTGGCAGTATGACGAGTAAAAAAGCGATTAAACTAACTAAGCTCACTAAAACTTTCATTTTATGATTCCTATATTGTGTGTGATTTTTATTATTAAAACAGATAAGCACTATTAACCAGTAGCTTATACTACTAACAAGTGCTTTTAGATTACTATTAGCGACTAATTACACAAAAAAGTCCAATGTTGTGTGATCAAAGTTACTCAAGTTTGGAAAAATATCAACAAGTTCAGAGCTTGGCACACCAAACCACTGAGCCAATGTGGCAAAGTACTGCTCATTAGCAACACTTGGAATTAAACGCCCGCCACCGGTATCTTGTGGGCCATCCAAATGTTGAGTTAGTAGCTCGCCATATATATTGCCGCCTTTTACTGCGCCGCCCATTACTATTTGGTTTCCTGCCCAACCATGGTCAGTGCCATCGCCATTTGAGGTCAACGTGCGACCAAAATCAGACATAGTAAACGCAGTCACTTTATCTGCCATATCAAGCTCTTTCATCGCGCTATCAAATTCACTTAACCCTTGAGCTAACGTATTTAATAAAGCAGGGTGCGTTGTTAATTGGTTATCGTGCGTATCATACCCCCCCATGGAAACAAAAAACACTTGGCGCTGAGTGCTCAATTTTGCCTGTACGCTAATTGTTTTAGCGACTGCTGCAAATTGCTCACTAAGACTATTATCGCTAAATGGGGTAATAAGTGCAGGCGCGCTTTCTAACGCGCTGTTCATTGCTTGAGTGTTATTTATCGCACTTGTTAAGCCATTGGCATAAGCTGTACTTAACGGATGGCTCGTATTGCCTAGTAAGCGGTTCATAATAGAAGTTACGTGCTCGCTACGAGGTTGATACCCTCCAAACGCGTTAATACTACTAATGCCACTTTTGTTAAGCGCAAATGCATTGCTAGCACTTCCCGTTTGCCATAAATTAGTACCGTCGAGTGATACATTAGCTGCAAACTCATCTTGTAGCTCTAAACGTTCTAAAAGTCGTGCGCCCCACCCGCTATTAAGTGATTGTTTTTCTCGACCATACATCCATGCAGCTTGCTGATCATTATGCGAAAACAAATGCTTAGGCAAACCTATTGTTTTATTTTTATAGTCACTCAATGTTGTGGGAGCGAGTAAAGTACCTACCCCACCTATAAATGCTAAATTTTGAGATTCAAACACATTTTGTATAGGTTCAAGTGAAGGATGAATACCGACTCCACCGGCAAACTGGCTTTTATTGCTTAGCTCAAGTGGGCTCTCTACCGCTAGGTTTTGCCTGCTTTGTTCGTACAAACTCCGTTGCTCGCCTTCAAGCGGAACTAGCATATTTAACGAATCATTCCCCCCGTATAAATACACACACACTAATGCTTTGTAATCACCTAGCTCAACGGCATTAGTCGCTCCAGTTAATGCTTGTAATTGAAGACTCGTTAACGCGGCAGCCGATACACTGCCTTTTACACATAACGACAAAAACTCTCTTCGATTAATGCTCATTATGCGCTCCTAATACTGCACGTTAAATTCAGGTGAAATAGCAATCATATATAATAAATACGAAACCCGTTCACGGTATTGCTCTTCATTAAAATAGGCATCTAAATCAAGTAACGCTTGGCGCGTGTCACTGCTCATTGCGCCTGCAAAATATAACGTGTTGTACTGAGCTAATAGCGCGCTAACACCGTTTTTCTCTAAAACATTCATGTCGTCTTGAACATAAATATAAATACTATTTGAATTTAAATCGCTGCGCGCTTCTGCGGTACTCCAAACTAAACTTGCGTAAAGCGCGTTCATGGTACCAATCAGTGTTGCGTCGTTTGCTATTTGTAATTCTGGCGCAACAATACCTTCATTTCGCAAAGCTGCGGTTTGATAATCAGGCCTAAAAAAGTTAAATACCGAAGCCGATTGCATGGGTCCTTGCCCGTAGCTATTTATTAAATTCCATGTTTTATAATAACCCGCTGGCGATTTAGCATCGAGATTTCGCCAAAACTGTACAGTTTTTAAAATAGGCTCTTTAATTTTACCTTGGTAATTAAGCACTGAGCCAAAATGCCGCGCTTCATCATCTAAATATATAGCCTTTACTACAGCCGCTAAATCGCCGCGTACACCGGCGCCATTATCAATAAATACATTAGCTACTCGTTCAACGTATTGGGGGGTTGGATTTGACGTAATTAATCGCTGAATAAGTTGCTTAGTAATAAATGGCGCAACATTTTGATGATTAAATAAATTATCGAGCGCTATTTGCAATGACTCTTCTGCTGCGTAACCTTGTGGTATAACCTCGCCATTTAGTAAGGTTTTTTGTTTACTAGAATGGTACTCGTCAAATGCTTCCATTGGTTTAATATAATCACGACTTTTACGCTTAAATGTTTCACTATCGGCAAACGTCCAACCAGTAAATACGCGTGCAAACCCCTCTATTTCTACCTGTCCGTAAGTGGCAATGGTATTACCTTGTGCATCAAGCTTGGCGCTGCCATCTAGGTTTAGCTCTTCAAGGCCAATAGTAAATAACTGCATTACTTCACGTGCATAATTTTCGTCTGGGCGAATATTAAGTGTATCGTCTGCTTTTTCGTTACCCAAATGGCTTAAATAAGTTCCCATAATAGGCGAAAGCGTCACATCTTCGAGTAAGTCACGATAATTACCAAAGGCATGCTTTAGTAATAAATCGTAATAAGTGATCATGCCCTCAGGTTGGCCTCTTAAGGCACTTTTCTCATCCGACACCACTAATATTTCACTTAACGCAAACGCAACACGTTGACGAAGTTGATCGTCACTTTGCATTACTGCTTTCCACCATGCATCTATGCGGCTTATGTATTTAAAGTCGTCATCGTCATTTAGCTTTACTAAATAATCACGGTGATAATTAATAGGTAGCGCTATTTGTTTATCAAGCCATTGCTGCTCGCTTAAACCTTGTGCGTTTTGTATTTCACTAAACTTAGGCCCCATTGTTGCTTGGTGTAGTAACCGTGCGGCGCTAATCTCACCCATATTATTGCGCGCTATAAAGCTCAGCGTTTTTACACTGCTTGCTCCTTCATTGTCGGTTGCTGTGACCGAAAAAGCGTAATTAACAGGCTTATAACTTTGCGCATTTAGCAGTGTTACTGAGGTGGTTACTGCCTCTAAAGGCCCGCTAATTAGTTCAGGCCCTTGCGTTTGTTGCCATACAACCGATGTAATAGTGCCGTCTTTATCACTGGCTGTTGCTGTTAGCTCAATTGTTTGGCCCTTACTTAATTCACTAGGAATATCAGCGACTGACAAAATGGGGATTTTATTTCCGTTAACGGTTGGCGTATCATCGGAGCCTGAACCACCGCAAGCGCTTAGTATAAAAACCGTGCTTGCGATCAGAGCAAATTTATAATGCATGTAAAGTCGTCATCATTTGTTAATTAAAGTACGTTAGTGTGTACCGAGTTTGATGCATTTATTGAAACACAAAATTTACAATTTAACTCTTTATTTTTTGTAACCGAATCATGAACGCCCCATTAATAATGCACTAGCTGCAGGGGTAAACAGCCAGAGCTTTATTATTTATGAAAACAGAAATTCGCTATTGTTTTGAATCTTCACAAGTTGCTAACCGGTTTTTACACGAGCTGAAAGACTGGCCGGTTAACGATGTAAAAACACGACTTTTTAATGGCGGCGATAGTGTAAAAGTGACATACGAATACGACGAAAGTGGTTTTGATTACACTTGCGCCGAACTTGACGACCTAGCACAGAGCCATAGCGGGAAAGAGGTTTAAGCGTTTTATAATAAAAAACAGCTGATGCATCTTTAATAATTCACTTGAATTATATAGATTTGATTGATGTTTTATCTCTACCTGAGTTTTTCGCTTCGTAAAGCATTATGTCAGCTTCTTTAATTAGTGATTGCATAGACACATTTTTACTACTTAAGGTTTCTTTTGTAGCAAATACACACCCAGCACTAATTGTTAAATATTCACGTACAGGCGACGCTTCATGAGGTAGATTTAATTCCCTAACCGCCAAAAGCAATTGCTGAGATATATCTACAAACTCTTCATAAGAAAGCTGTTTAAAGAATAATATGAACTCTTCGCCGCCATAGCGCGCCACTGTACCTATGTTTTGCTTAGCTACTTGCTTTAGCTTTTGGGCAAGAGCTTGTAAAACGTTGTCTCCGCCTTGGTGACCATAAAAATCGTTATAATTTTTGAAATGGTCTACATCAAGTAATATTATTCCAAAGGCATTTTTTTGCTGTTGAGCCTGTTCCCATTGCGCCACAATAATTTCGTCAAAGGCACGCCTGTTGTAAATTTGGGTTAACCCATCAATTTTACTTATTTTTTCAAGCTTAAAATTTTGATCTTTAACTTGTTTAATTAATGCATTAAACCCGCTAATTAAAACGCGCATTTCTAAAAATTTATTACTGAATCTCAGAGGCTGTAAATCGTTTTTAACCAACATTGAATTGATAGCGGACGCACCGTTAATAAGTGGTTCAATAAAGTAACGATTTACAATATAGAAACTCAAAAGTGACATTACAAAAAACATTAACAAAATAAGTTTTAAATAGTGATCAAATAAAACTGGCAGTGTTTGATGGTGGTGCTTAATGTTCAAAGCAATAAGTGGATTACCGTTTATATCTAGAATCACCCTTTTCCTTTGAGTGGCAATGTCCTCTCCTTGGAGGCTCCCTTTAAGCGTCGCAATATCGTTTAAAGAACTAGCCTGTTCTATTTGTGAGTAGCTAAGCTCCACTTGTGCAATCTCAGCTAAGGACTTGATCAACGACGGTCTTACTTTTTTT
Source organism: Pseudoalteromonas sp. RB2-MNA-CIBAN-0110 (assembly GCF_040309305.1). NCBI lineage: Bacteria > Pseudomonadati > Pseudomonadota > Gammaproteobacteria > Alteromonadales > Pseudoalteromonadaceae > Pseudoalteromonas > Pseudoalteromonas sp. RB2-MNA-CIBAN-0110. The sequence goes on from NZ_JBEOOQ010000018.1 coordinate 48,331, forward strand.
ATAAAAACAATACTACCAACAGGCTCACCTGTTTTATCTGTTCGCTTTATTACATGCGATGCAAACATGACAGGGCCGTCCGCTGTTTGCAAAAAACCAGAATGGCTTAAACTGTTGTCGTCTTCAGAGGCTTTTGAATTAGGAATAATTGCGCGGTTTAATTTATTAACCTGTAAATCTAAATCAGGCGCATCAAACTCAGTATGTTTAATATAATCATACGCTTGCCCGTAAACCATATTAAAGTTTATATCGTAAATAAACACACCATCAATTTTGAGAGAGTAGAAGGTGTCACCTACAAAGTTTGAATCTACATATTCTACGTCAAAATCAGCCATGTAATTATAGGTATCATCCCATACGGCGTAGTCATAATTGAGTGTTTCTAAAAATATAAACTCTCTATCAAGCGCAATTTTAAGACTTAATAATTCACGATTTTGATAATCTTCAATACTAGTGTTTATGGTCGGCAGGCTAAAGAAATAGCGGTACCCTACTAATAAACTTGTTACAAAGCACATTAAAATCAAAGTACCTATTATTACAAAAAATCTTAATGTCATAGTCTCTATCTAATCGTGTAAAATTAAGTCAAAGTAGCTTACATTTTTATATTTTAGACTCCCTGTACCTAAACCATAAATAATTAGCTTCTTACTAAAGCGTAGTATAAATTCATGAGCAGGAATAAACAAAGCTTACTATTAAATTTTATAGCGTTAAAACTTTAGCCTTTTCAATAATATATTTAATATAGACATAAAATTATACCAATTCGCTTAATTAAGTGGTCTATTTTGAGGGCGGAAAAACGTGTTAATAGCTAGGCAAAAAATTCGCTATTTAGTTGTTCTAAATGAGAATTTTTTAACGCAGGTAGCGACACGTTTAGCCCCGCAAAATGATTAAGTATTATTGCGGATTGGTATTACACATTTAAAGTAGTACAAAAAGCTGAAATTATTCCACTACAGAAAATTCAACTTTTGATGGAGACGAACTCGCAAGCTCCAGTACTTCGTAATAATTTAAACCATCTATTTTTTTGCCAATAATAAAGTAATTCATTTCCCCCATCATGGTCGGGTCGCCCATAATATCGTCTAAGCTTTGCACGTCAGAAAATTGAATTGCGATTAAAGCGCCTAAAAAACGCATGGAATCTTGAGGCTTTAATGCTTTTAAAACTTTATTAACTCCCACTTGAGTTGTCTCTGGTGTGGAGCCATCAAATCTAAAATCACTTTTTGTACTAACGCATGCACTAAGCATTAATATTGATAGTGCGATAAGTAAATGTTTCATATATATCCTTATTTGTTATTCGTGATACTTGCGGATCATCGCCACTTTACCGTTTTCAACTTCTATTACTTCCATCATTGTGGAGGTGTATTCTATTGGCTGCTTACTTTGCGGGTGAATGCCCTTTGCATGACTCTTATAACGAATAGCAAAGCCTGTATCGTTAAATACAAATGTATTAAGCAGTGTGCTTTCAAACAATGTGTGCGCACCTAAGTAAAAACTCATACCTTTGCGCATTTGCTTTTTACCATCTGGAGTACGTGAGTCATCCGGTTGATACGGAATATGCTGATTGCCAATATCATCGGTTAACAAGATAAGCCTCAAGCTCTTTAGCACCTGCGTTAGGTGCTTGTGTTGCGGTCATGGCGTTGTAATAACTTTGTGCAAACAACTTTAGGTCTAACGTCTCATCGGCACGGGCTGTAAAGCTAAAAAATATAATTAATAGAAAGCTTAGCTTGCACTTCATAACGATTACTTTTAAAAAAGTATTTTTACTAAAACGACTAAATTTATTAATACATTAATTTTTTAGCGCAGCTTTTCTTGCAAGTTCTTTTATATCTTCATCGATATTGTCATCAAAAGACATTGAATAAATTCTCCAACCTTCTTTCACTTTAAAAAATTGAAATTCAAAACGAATAGGCTGCCTATCGTAGGTTACTAGGTAGGTTACATGAACAAAAAGCTCCCCAACTTTATAATCAGAAACCTTATTAATGAAATTAATTTCACCAACAAGATCATCAAGTGAGGATAGCTGTGTTTTTATCTGTTTTACCTGATCAGGTATCGACGACACATATTTATTACTTGCGTAAATGGAATCAACAGCATCGCTTATTTTTTCATCAGAGTACAATTCAAAAAATTTATCAACTTCTTCTTGGTAATTGTTAGCACTGACACCCGATGAGAGTAGAAGTAAAGCAGCAAATATTATTTTCATTTTTAACATTCCTTATTGTTTCTAATATAAAAACACACTATTTAAAGTAAATAAAGTTATAAAATACGGCAAATTACATTTTGCTCTTTACTCTATTTGTTGCAACGCTGTTGGCAGGGTCGTCTGGCCAAAAATGCTTAGGGTAACGACCTTTCATTTCCTTTTGCACATCGCGGTAACTGCTAGCCCAAAAGTGGGCTAAATCTTGAGTAAGTTGCAGTGAGCGTTTACCTGGCGATAGCAACTCCATAAGCAGTTTCAGTTTACCGTTGGCAAGCATAGGCGTACTGGTCAAGCCGTAAACTTCTTGCATACGCACGCTTAGCTTTGCGGGGCCATCAAGCTGGTATTCTATTTTTATATTTGAGCCACTTGGCACCGTTAAGCGCAGTGGTAACAGTGCTTTTAAAGCGGTTTGTTGTTGCCAATCAAAACAGTTTTGTAATGCTTCAAAGTAGTTAAACTTTTTAAGCTGCGTGAGCGTTTTAATATCTTCTAAAAACACGCTTAGCCACTGCGCTGCATTTTGAATGAGTTGTTGCTCATTTGTTTTTGGGAATTTATCAGGCATTAAATTACTTGCTAAGCTCATACGTATCAGCAATTGCTGCGCATCAGGTTGCTCGTTAAATAATGCAAAACCGTGTTTAGCAAATAAGTTTAGCCACGCTTTAGCGCGCTCGCTCTTATCTAGTTTTTGTTTACTAGGCTGGCTGGTGAGCGTTATAGCCCCGAGTTTCACTTCATCTTGATGAATAAAACGTGCTGATTTTTCGTCAAACTCACAACGAGTAAGTTCACTAAATAAATGCGGTAAAAATTCTTGTAACTCAAATGTGTTAAGCGCAGTGGCTGTAAATATACGCCCTCCTTTGTGCCCGCCCATGGTTGCTATAGCTAAGTAATCGTCGTTGTGCCAGTAATCGGCATTTAACTCAGCACCTGCACCATTGGCAAGTAGGTAACCATTACCGCGTTTTTTAGCGATGCGATCGGGGTATGCCAATGCCACTAGCAAACTAATATAATGCGTATTTAATTCGCTGTTTTCGTCTTTTACTTTTAAGCGGCTTTGCCAATATTTTAACTGTTGTTTAAATACCGGATGCGGACGTTGCTGTTGGCTATGCAGCGCTAAACTCAACTCGTTTGCACTGTTTACTCGGCTCTCAAGTAATGCCACTAAATAAATAGCGAGCCTAAAAATACCAGGGAGTTGGTCATCAAGTATTTGCGCTTTTAGTAGCATATGCGCCAAACGAATATCAGCACCAAAACCTAACATTTTACTGCCAAGCGGTGTGAGCTTACCTTTGCTATCAATAGCTTCTAGTATGTTAAGCAGGTTACTTGCTTGCTCGCCTTGTTGCTCAGTGGGCTTATCGAGCAAGGTTAGCTCATCAGTACTGGCTCCCCACTGCTTTGCCTCAAGCATAAGTTGGCTTATGTCTGATGTGAGTATTTCGGGATTGTCGTGGCTATTACGTCTCTCAAAGGTTTGCTTTGAGCCAATTCGATAAACAATGCCCGGCTCTATTCGCCCTGCACGCCCTGCACGCTGCACAGCAGACGAGCGCGATATACTTTGTGTTGTGAGCTCAGTGACCCCTGTTTTTAAATTAAAGGTAGCTGCACGGCGCTTGCCGCTGTCAATTACAATGCGTATGCCTTCAATAGTTAAACTGGTTTCGGCTACATTGGTGGTAAGCACTACTTTGCGCATGCCGTTTGGTGCAGGAGCAATAGCAGCTTGCTGATTGGCTTTATCTTGCTCGCCAAATAGCGTTGCTACTATGCAGTTACTGGGTAAATCGCTAAGTGCTTGTTGCACGCGTAGTATTTCAAATTGTCCAGGTAAAAATACCAATGCGCTACCTGTTTGCTCATTAAGTGCTTGTTTTATTATGGTAGGAATTGCATCAAGCCAACGGCTTTCATCTTTTATGGGTATGTATATTTCGTCTATTGGGTAGCTGCGACCGCTTGATTGAATTACAGGGCAGTCAAAAAACGCTGTATAACGCTCAGTATCAAGAGTTGCCGACATAAGCATAATGGTTAAATCTTCACGCAGCGCACTTTGGGTCTCGAGCGCAAAGGCAAGTGAGGTATCGGCTGCAATTGAACGCTCATGAAATTCATCAAATATCAGTAAATCAATATCGCTTAATTCGGGGTCGTTTTGCAACATGCGCGTTAGCATGCCTTCGGTAACTATTTCAAGACGCGTATTAGCGCTTACTTTACTCTCGCCCCTAATCCGCAAGCCCACACTTTGCCCAACACTCTCGTTTTGGCACTTTGCTAGGTAGCTGGCTATATTACGAGCAGCTAAACGGCGAGGCTCTAGCATTACAATACGTTTAAAATGCCCATCGCGCATTAGTTGCAGCGGCAACCACGTAGATTTACCCGCACCAGGCGGCGCTTGTAATAACGTAATAGGATTACTTTGTAATGTAGTAACGAGTTGTTGATATATGTCTTGAACCGGCAGCACAGCTATTTACCCTAAATTGCTTTGCAGGCATTGTAACAAAAAACCGCAGCGACACCGCGGTAGATGTTTATTAATAATTGCTATTAACTACCCGACACCATTCTAATTCGATCTGCAGGCACTCGTAATTGCTGCATTAAGTAAATTTTAAATGAGGCTTCGTAAGGTTGCTTATCAACCGCTTTTTGCATGCATAAAAGCCATGCATCACTTTGCTCAATTCCTACATGTAAATGTTTGTGCGCTTGAGGAATGTTAATACTGCCAAAATGTTCAGCGTATAATTTAGGACCACCTAACCAGCCCGACAAAAAATAAGCGAGCTTTTTTCGCGATGCCGATAAGTCTTTTGAATGCATACTCCTTATATTTTCAGCCTCTTTTAAAGCGTCCATATTATCGTAAAACGCATTCACCAATTGTGTAATACCTGCTAACTCACCTGCCATTTTGTATGAGCAGTCACCCACTCCATATTCACACGTCTTAGTATTCATAACTCACTCAGCTTAACTACTTTGTTTAATACCTGCATATTAGCTTAAAACAAAAATTTAAGAATGAGTTACATCAAAGCGGCGTAACTTATGTCAGCAATAATTACAGGCTGCTATGTATATTTTTTAATAAAAAGCTCAATATTAAAAACAAAATCGCTCAACATAAAAATATAACCAACTGATAATAAAAACAATAAAATCATTATTATTCATTGGTACAAGGCTTGCTACTTTATAACTGACAGTTAATTCACTAACCTAAAGTAAGGATAAACTTATGAACAGCGATCGTATCGAAGGTAATTGGAAAGAACTTAAAGGTAAGGCTCAACAAAAATGGGGCGATCTTACCAACGACGATTTAGATAAAATTGAAGGTAGCCGTACAGAGCTAGTTGGTAAAATCCAGCAGCAATACGGTAAATCTAAAGAAGAAGCAGAGCGTGAAGTTGATGAGTTTGAAAAAGGTCGTTAAGCCGCGTTAACCGCTTTAAAAAAACCGCCATTTTGGCGGTTTTTTTGTTTAAGCTGTAGGTTATTTAGCTACGCTTTTAATTGGTTACCAATCGGTAACTGCCTAATACGCTTTCCGCACGCTGCAAAAATAGCATTACATAATGCTGGCGCATAAACTGGTGTAGACGGCTCGCCTACCCCTGCTGGTGGTGCATCACTTTGTACAATTTCAACGTCAATCTCAAGAGGTGAGTCGCTCATACGCGGTACGCGATAATCATGAAAATTACTTTGCTGTACGCGGCCTTTATCAAAGGTAATACCATCGCTGATTACAGTTGTAATCCCGTAAATAGAGCCACCTTGGGTTTGGTTTTTAACGGTGTCGGTGTTTACAACCGTACCCGCATCAATGGCAACCCACGACTTAATTACTTTTAAATCGCCAGCATCCGACACTTCTACTTCAACTACCGTAGCTACGTAAGTTAAAAAGCTTCTGTGTGCTGCTATTCCTAAACCTCGACCTTTAGGAAGCTCTCGCCCCCATTTACTCATGTCAGCTACTTTTTCAATAACATGGCGCAGTCTGCCAATATCTAGAGGATAAACCGCTTTATCGCCACCGTAATTATCGTATGTGGCATTTTGCTCAGTTACATCAACAATGCGACTCGGACCTATAGTGTCTAGTAAATAGTCTTTTTGGTCGCGACCGGCTTTATGCGCTGCTTCGCCAATAAATGACTGAATAGCAAAGGCATGAAAAATATTTGATACAGAGCGCATCCAACCAATTCGTGCTTTGGCTTGCGCATCACCGTTTTCTAACTTCATGTTAGGTGTGTTAATGGGGTTATCGGTAAATCCTAAGCGCAGTTCAAAGCTTCCTGGCGTAGTCGCCCCTTCTGAAAAGGTAGAGGTAATTGGTGAAAACGCGGTGCGGTGTAAATACGATTCTATTGCGCCATTTTTATCTAGTGATGCTTCAATGTGCTGAGCCGAAACTGCATGGTAAAAACCATGTTGTATGTCGTCTTCACGCGTCCATTGCACACGAATAGGCTTGCCTACTTTCATTGAAAGGTAAGCTGCTTCTGCTGAAAAGTCAGGTTTTGACTTACGCCCAAAGCCGCCTCCTAACATGGTAACGTGAACATTAATTTTGCTCTCATCCATGCCAAGCATTGCCGCCACTGTTTTCATATCGGCTTGTGGATTTTGCGTAGCAGCCCATATATCAACACTATCTTTGTGGTACATAGCTGTTGCACAAGGCGGCTCCATTGGTGCTTGAGCAAGGTGCGGCGCGTAATAATCAGCTACCAGCTTATTGCTCGACTTAGCCAACACGCCCATGGCATCGCCTTTATCACGTATGTTTGCCTGTGGAGTTTGTACTGTTTTTAATAATGACTTTTTAAATTCTTCTGAATTGTAATCGCCATTTTTGCCATCATCCCACACGACTTTTAATGCTTTACGCCCTTGCCATGCAGCCCATGTGTTTTTAGCTATAATCGCAATGCCACCTTTTGGCTGAAACTGCGGTGCGCCTTTTGGTGCAGGTATTTCAATAACATCTATAACGCCGTTTATCGCTTTTGTAGCACTGGCATCAAACGACTTAACAACACCGCCTACTACCGGCGGGCGTTCAATTATAGCCACCAGCGCTTGTGGTTCGCGTACATCGGCTGCAAATATAGCTTTACCTGTTACTAAATCGGCTAAATCTATGTGTGCCATGCCGGTATTAATGTAGCGCCATTCTTTGCGTGTTTTAAGCGTTAGTTTGTCAGCTTCTGGTGGCGTTATTGTAAGCGCTAAGTCGATTAAATCTTTATAAGTAAGCGATTTACCTGAGCTGTGTGTAACAACGTGTTGATTAGCAGTACAGGTTTGTGGCTCAACTTTCCAATACTTAGCAGCAGCATGCTGCATCATGTAACGCACACTTGCGCCCATTTCACGCAAGCGCTGCATGTTGTAGCGGATACTGCGCGAGCCATCGGTATTTTGATCGCCGTATTTAGGGTCGCCCTTACCCTGAATAACAATAACCTTATCCCACGCGGCTTCCATTTCATCGGCAACTATTTGTGCAATCGCGGTGCGAATTTGCTGACCCATTTCAGAGCGATGACAGGTTATTTCAACCATGCCGTCTGGGCGCAGTGCAATAAATAAGTTTGCGCGTTTTGCCAGCTCAGATGGTTGCTCTAGTACGCCAGCAAATGCTCTTGGCGCACTGCCTACAAAATAAGTACCGAGTACCAACGCACCTATTGCACTGGTTTTTAAAAACTTACGGCGGTTTAAATCAAAGTATTTGTTATCTTGGTTCATACTTCTTCCCCTTGTTCATTTGGGTCGAAATACTGAACACTCGCCATTGTTTTAGCAGCTGATTTAATTGCTTTATGAATACGCGGGTATGTACCACAACGGCAAATATTTCCCGACATATTACTTACTATTTCATCATCGGAAGGGTTTGGATTGGCAGCTAATAAGCTTGCAGCTTGCATCATTTGGCCGCACTGGCAAAAACCACACTGCGGTACTTTATGCTCAACCCATGCTTGTTGTACTGGATGGTCACCCTGCTCGCTTAACCCTTCAATTGTTGTAATTGAAAGACCCGCTACTGCCGCTACAGGTAATACACACGAGCGCTGAGCTACCCCATCAATATGCACAGTACACGCACCACACTGTGCCATGCCACAGCCAAATTTAGGGCCGGTTAAATTCAATTCGTCTCGGAGATACCATAATACTGGCGTTGACGGATCGCCAGAAAACTCATGTTTATTACCATTAATGGTAAGCGTGATCATACTAAACTCCTTGGCAAAGCGCTTTACAGGAGGGTTCCTTGTTGCGCGAGAACTATTTTTAATTACTTACTATTTTATACTTACTACTTTTAGCCTACCACTTAGATCTATTTTATAAAAATACTAATTATTAGAACGTTTTACTGTTAAAAACAGTTCTACATTATCAAGCATACTAAAACATACATTAATGAGTGCTTATAACATCTTCAAATAGTAATCGCTCATCGTCTTTATAAACTTCAAGCCAACCTGGTGGTGATGTATCGCAGCCAATAATAGTTACTTGTAGCACATAACTATAGCGACCATTTTTAAACGTATAGTGATGATTCCCGCCGCTACCCTCAAATGTAATATCGCCATTTAGTAAAACCATATCAGGCTTGTCGCTTGGTTTTTTATTAATACCCCACACTGCATAACGCTAATTTCCATCACCTAAATCATCAACACGAATATGGTAGTTAGCCGTTTTCCAATCGAGTACTGGTTTTTCAAAAGTATTAATACTTGCGTGCAAGGATTGCTTACCTTGTTCGATTAAGCTTTTAGCAAGTGCCTCCTCTTTGGCATTTTGTGTATTTATTGCAATAATTCTACCGTCGGTATCTACCCACATAACGCCGTTATTTAGCATAATGCCGCGCCAACCAACTTTCTCCCAATCAGTATTAATGTTTGAGCCGGCAATAACTGCCACTAGCTCATTATTAAATACTTCATCAAAGCGGTTAATAAGCTCAGCCTCATCTTTAATGTCAGGTATCGGATATCGTCGTTTTAGCGGGTAACGAATAAGTGCAGCAATTACAGGTTTATCGTGATCTGCAAAGGCTGCAATAACAGGTAAAACGAACTCGTGATATTTTTGCTCAAGAGCAAATGTGCTAGATGTAAAAAGTAGGCATAACCACGACATTATGTGAATAAAAAACTTCATTTATAGTCCTTTTTTGAAGCCCCCTAAAAAACCAGAGCTACATCCACGAAAAATAAAAGTATTAACTTATATTGTATTAACTTTTCCATGACTCAATTATTTTTTTCTGGCTCAACATACTGTAAACCCACTCCCTACCCTGTTTTTCTTTTTTAAATAAATTTAGCTCAACTAAACCATTTAAAACATTTGATGCAGTATTATAAGCGCATCCTAAATTTTCTTTTACATTCATTGCAGTAAATTGGTGTGCGACTCCACTTCTTGCGACTTGGAAAACAGTTTGTTGCTTATCGTTTAACTTTCTATATAAACCAGATTCCCAAAGCCATTTATTAAAAGTTTCTGCATCCTTAAGAGTATTTTTATAGGATTCTTTAAACTGACTTATTGCACGTATAACGACACTGCACTGATAGTCTATAAAGTATGTTAGATCCATATTATCTGTTTCACTATAAAGGTAGCTTTTACCATATTTGATTGGAGCTGACTTTAAAAGTACGCTGATAGCTATATATCTAAATGCTGCAAAGTCATTTTTAAACATATACCAATAGAATAAAGCTCTGGCAACCCTCCCATTACCATCTCTGAATGGATGCTCATAACCAATAACAAAATGTAATGTGATAGCTTTTATTAATGGATGAAAATACTCTTTATTATCAACATCATGATGACATTCATTTACCCACTTTGATAATTCTTTAATACGTTTTGTTAAACCTTCTGCTGGTGGAGGGATAAGGACTGTCACTCCTTCAGAATCAACAACTTCAACGTCATTTGTAACTCTAAATACACCGGGAGTGTAATTATCATTATCAATATTTTCGACGCCTTCTTGGTGGATAGAAAGTATTAAATCAATCGACAAGTCTCTGTGTCTATTATCCCAAGCAAACTTCATCATCTTAAAGTTTCCAACAATCATTTTTTCGTCTGGAGATCTTGGCTTTCTTTTTCTTTTCAGCAAGTCCTTTGCTACTTTAGTTGTTGTTGCAGCTCCCTCAAGCTGGCTGCTACTTATAGCCTCATCCTCAACTAAATCATTTAGTAAATATTCTAAATGCTTTTCTTCACCAATCTTACTGCACATCCACTCTAAGGAAGCACTAGTTGTGTTTCTGTCTGTTTCTGAAAGTGCTTTTTGGATTGTAGGTGTTAAGTAAAACTTACAATTTTTTGATGGAAAACCTACTGATATGATGTGTCTCAATTGCCTATCTCTGGCAAGCTTGACGATAGACCATGATATTTTTTGATCTAAGTTTTTTGGTAGACGATACTTAAAGTCATCAAAATGTAAATAACGACCTTTTGTATCTACGGGTGAAAATAGCTCTAAGTAATCTTCTAATTTATTAGGCTCTTTTTCTGCTATGAGTTGAAAAGGGTTTTTTATTAATTCTTGCGGTGGTTTATTTACCATTTTAATCTCAAAAAGTAGCAATATTGAAATAAGAATAAACTAATTCATTAACCTTGTCTCACTTTATGTATAAATTGAAATATAAAACACAAAAAAACGAGCCAAATTAGGCTCGTTTTTTGTTTTAACTTATAGCTTACCGTTTCTCTATTACTCAGGATCATACCCCAAATTAGGCGATAGCCATCTTTCAGCTTCTTCCAGCGTCATATTGGTTCGTTTAGCGTAGTCTTCAACTTGATCGCGTTGTACTGCGGCTACGGCGTAGTATTTAGCTTCGGGGTGTGAAAAGTACCAACCTGAAACAGCAGCACCTGGCCACATTGCATATGAGCTGGTTAGCTGCATGCCAATGCGTTTTTCGGTATCGAGTAATTGCCAAATTTTCTTTTTCTCAGTGTGCTCTGGGCACGCTGGGTAACCTGGCGCTGGGCGAATACCTTGGTAGTTTTCGCGTATTAGCTCATCGTTTGCTAGGTTTTCGTCTGGTGCAAAACCCCAATACTCTTTACGTACTTTTTCGTGCAGGTATTCTGCAAACGCTTCGGCAAGCCTGTCGGCAACCGCTTTAATCATTATTTTGTTGTAGTCATCTTGCTGTGCGTCAAACGCATTTGCTAAGTCGTCTTCTTCTAAACCGCCTGTTACTGCAAACGCGCCAAAATAGTCTGGTGTCCCTTTTGGTGCTATGTAGTCGGCTAGGCAGTAATTAGCAAAGTCGGTTTTTTCGGTTTGCTGACGTAAATGGCATGAGGTCGTTAATAGCTCTTTGCGTGTTTCGTCGGTGTATATTTCTATGTCGTCCCCAACGCGGTTAGCAGGGAATAAACCAATTACGCCAAGTGGTTGCAAACTACCTGCTTTTTCAAGGTCATCTAACATATCGTTAGCGTCTTTAAATAAGCTTTGCGCTTGCTCGCCTACTACTTCGTCGGTCATTATGCGCGGGTATTTACCGGCGATTGACCACGTCATAAAGTATGGCGTCCAATCTATGTATTTACGCAAAGTGGCAATGGATACGTTTTTAAACTCGATCACGCCGAGCTTTTTAGGCACTGGTGGCGTGTAGTTATCCCAATCGAGTTGTGCTGCGTTATCGCGTGCGCGCTGGATTGTAACAGGCTTAGAGCGAGGTTTTTTACGCGCTTGTTGCTCGCGTACTTTTACATATTCAGCTTGGGTTTTTTCTAAAAAACCAGGCTTATGCTCTTTTGATAATAAATTAGATACTACACCTACCGCACGGCTGGCATTACTTACATACACTACGCCTTTGTCATATTGCGGCTCAATTTTTACTGCGGTGTGCGCTTTAGAAGTAGTTGCACCACCAATTAACAGCGGCAGTTCAAAACCACGGCGTTTCATTTCTTTTGCTACGTGTACCATTTCGTCAAGCGATGGGGTAATTAAGCCCGATAATCCAATAATATCGGCTTTTTCGTCGATTGCGGTTTGTAATATTTTATCAGCCGGTACCATTACACCTAAGTCGATTACTTCATAGTTATTACATTGCAGTACAACACCCACAATATTTTTACCTATGTCGTGTACGTCGCCTTTTACGGTCGCCATTACTATTTTACCGTTAGTTGAGCCTTCTTCTTTTTCAAGCTCAATGTATGGGTCTAGGTAGGCTACGGCTCGCTTCATTACGCGCGCCGATTTAACAACTTGTGGTAAAAACATTTTACCTGCACCAAATAAGTCGCCTACTACGTTCATGCCGTCCATTAACGGCCCTTCAATTACGTGAATAGGTTTAGCTGCTGCGGCGCGGCATTCTTCGGTATCTTCATCTATAAAGGTTGTAATACCTTTAACAAGCGCGTGCTCAAGGCGTTTTGCAACAGGCCATGTGCGCCACTCTAAATCTTCTACTCGCTCGGCTTGCGCCATACCTGAATACTTAGGTGCAAGCTCTACTAAACGCTCGCCTGCGCCTGAATCGGTGTTAAGTATTACGTCTGTAACGGCTTTACGTAGTTCTTCTGGTATATCATCGTAAACGGCTAGTTGCCCCGCATTTACAATACCCATGTCCATACCAGCTTGAATAGCGTGATATAAAAACACCGAGTGAATGGCTTCACGCACGGGGTTATTACCCCTAAACGAAAACGATACATTTGATACACCGCCCGACACTTTACAGTGCGGCAAATTTTGTTTAATGCGGCGAGTGCCTTCAATAAATTCTACGGCGTAGTTATCGTGCTCTTCAATACCGGTGGCTACGGCAAATATATTAGGGTCGAATATAATATCTTCTGGCGCAAAGCCAATATCTTCTACCAATATTTTATAACTGCGCGCACATATTGCGAACTTTCGGTCTGCCGTGTCGGCTTGTCCGTCGGTATCAAATGCCATTACAACAGCGGCTGCACCAAAGCGTTTTATTATTTTAGCTTGGCGAATAAACGGCTCTTCGCCCTCTTTTAACGATATTGAGTTAACAATTGCCTTGCCTTGAATACACTTTAAGCCTGCTTCTATTACTTCCCACTTTGAGGAGTCGACCATAATTGGTACGCGAGAAATATCAGGCTCTGAGGCTATTAAGTTTAAAAACTTAACCATGGCGGCTTTTGAGTCCAACATGGCTTCGTCCATGTTTATATCAATAACCTGTGCGCCGTTTTCTACTTGTTCGCGTGCCACTGTTAGCGCGGCTTCAAAGTCTTCTTCCATGATTAAACGTTTAAACATGGCAGAACCCGTTACATTGGTACGTTCGCCGACATTAGTAAATACTGCTATTTGTTGGGTCATGCTGGCTCCTTAATTTAAGTTACAGGCTTCAAGGCCTGATAAACGCATGCGTACTTCAAGCTCTGGTAGTTGGCGTGGTTTAACGCCCGCTAAACCTTTTGCAAAAGCACGAATATGCGCAGGCGTGGTGCCACAGCATCCGCCTACTATATTAATAAAGCCCGATTTACCCCAATCGATAATTTCGGTTGCCATATCGCCCGCTTCTAAGTCATATTCACCAAACTCATTTGGTAAGCCCGCATTAGGATGTACCGATGTAAAGGTTTCGCACACGCGCGATAACTCTTCTACATACTGGCGCAGTAAATCAGGACCAAGCGCACAGTTTAAACCAATCGAAATAGGCTTAATATGGCGAATAGAATTATAAAATGCTTCGGTTGTTTGCCCCGAAAGCGTACGACCAGAGGCGTCGGTAATAGTCCCCGAAATCATAACTGGTAATGTGCGCCCTGCTTGCTCAAAGGCTTCTTCTACGCCAAACGAGGCCGCTTTTGCGTTAAGGGTGTCGAATATAGTTTCGATTAATATTAAATCGGCGCCGCCTTCCATTAATGCAAGTGTTGATTCAATATACGCAGTAACCAGCTTATCAAAGGTGACATTTCGGTAACCCGGATCGTTTACGTCTGGCGAAATTGAACACGTTTTAGATGTCGGCCCTAAAACACCGGCTACATAGCGTGGTTTTTCTGGCGTTTTAGCCGTAAATTCATCACAAATGGCGCGTGCTAATTTAGCCGACTCTAAGTTTATTTCACGACTTAGGCTTGCCATGTCGTAATCTTCCATCGAAATAGTGGTCGAGTTAAACGTGTTGGTTTCGATAATATCGGCGCCCGCTGATAAAAAACCACGATGAATATCAGTGATTAAATCGGGTTTGGTTAGGCTTAATAAATCGTTATTGCCTTTAATTAATACATGCCAGTCTTTAAAACGCTCTCCGCGATAGTCTTCTTCTTCTAGCTTATGATCTTGGATCATGGTGCCCATAGCGCCATCTAAAATTAAAATGCGTTCTTTTAATGCGGCGCTTATTTCGGCTTGCTTATTATTTGTAGGAGCGTTATTCGGCATAGTTGTTAGTCCTCACGTCTTGGCTAACTAAATTAATATCATACGGTGTGGTTTGGTACACGTAGTAATTTAACCAGTTCGAAAAAAGTAAAAAAGCATGGCTTTGCCACGTTTTTGAAGGTTGTTTGGTTGCATCGTCGTCCACAAAGTAATTTTCGGGTTTTGGTGCATTAGGGCTTTTTTTACAATCGCGCTCGTATTCTGCTTTTAGCGAGTCGGCGTCGTACTCAGGATGACCGGTTATAAACACTTGGCTACCCGATTTATTTTTAAGTAAGTAAGCCCCTACTCGCTCAGAACCTGCCAGTACAACTAGCTCATCACAGGCGTTTATTTTATTTATATCAATGTGGCCATAACGTGAGTGCGGTACCAAAAAGGTGTCGTCGAACCCGCGAGTCAGTGCGCCGTGATCAAAGTAACATTGGTGGGTAAATACACCACACAGTTTGTCGTCTTTTAAATCACGCTTTAAATTGTAACGGTGATATAACGCTGCATGTGCTGCCCAGCACGAAAATAACGTAGAGGTAACGTGTTGCTCAGCCCAATCTATAATGACCTTTAGCTCATCCCAATACGCTACATCGTCGTATTCTAAATGCGCAAGTGGCGCGCCAGTTACTATTAATGCATCGTAATTATTGTCTTTAACCTCAGAAAAATAACGATAAAAGGTATCAAGGTGCTCTTCTGAATTGCTGCTACTGCGGTGAGTGTCGAGGCGCAGTAGCTCTACGTTAACTTGCAAAGGCGAGTTGGCAAGCAAACGAATAAACTGAACTTCGGTTTCTACTTTATTAG
The DNA here is from genome assembly GCF_040309305.1 of Pseudoalteromonas sp. RB2-MNA-CIBAN-0110. Classification (NCBI taxonomy): domain Bacteria; kingdom Pseudomonadati; phylum Pseudomonadota; class Gammaproteobacteria; order Alteromonadales; family Pseudoalteromonadaceae; genus Pseudoalteromonas; species Pseudoalteromonas sp. RB2-MNA-CIBAN-0110. Next base: position 63,945 of record NZ_JBEOOQ010000018.1, read on the forward strand.
GCATTAAGTTTAAAATAGCCAAACGCATTGGGCGTATTTCTTGCGTTTTTGCACGTGTTTTTGGCATTACAAATACGTTTTCTTGACGTAAACGTGCAATTGCCGGCAACTCGTCTTTTACTGTAATTGGCATACTTTACTCCTGCTCATAAAAACCGAAGCTTAATTATGAACTGAAAGTAAAAAATATCAACCTCTAGATGTATAGATGTCTAAATGAAATTTATTCATGATTTTATACTTTACTTACAAGCATGCTTTAGTGCTTTAAAACCCGCCATTCGTTGACTGTTTCACCTGTCAGCCACTACAATACAACATTGAAATTTTTATTATTATTTGAAGGCTCCTTTCATGGTTTTACCTGATAAATTTATATTCTCGATGAGTCGAGTATCTAAGGTTGTGCCACCTAAGCGCACTATCTTAAAAGATATTTCGTTACACTTTTTTCCTGGCGCTAAAATTGGTGTGCTTGGTTTAAACGGTTCTGGTAAATCTACGTTACTACGTATTATGGCCGGTGTTGACCAAGATTTTGAAGGTGATGCACATCCTCAGCCTGGTACAAAAATTGGTTATTTACCGCAAGAGCCTGTTTTAGACGAAAGCAAAACAGTTCGTGAAATTGTTGAAGAAGCTGTTGGCGAAGTTAAACACGCACTTAAACGCCTTGACGAAGTGTATAACGAATACGCCATGGAAGACGCTGACTTTGACGCACTTGCAAAAGAGCAAGGCGAGCTTGAAGCTGTTATTCAGGCGCACGATGGTCACAACATTGATAACGTTTTAGAGCGTGCTGCTGATGCACTTCGTCTGCCAGAATGGGATGCTAAAATTGAGCACCTTTCAGGTGGTGAGCGTCGTCGTGTTGCTATATGTCGATTACTGCTTGAAAAACCAGACATGCTTATTCTCGATGAACCAACTAACCACTTGGATGCAGAGTCGGTTGCATGGTTAGAGCGCTTCTTACACGATTACGAGGGCACTGTTGTGGCGGTAACGCACGACCGTTACTTCCTTGATAATGTAGCGGGTTGGATATTGGAGCTTGACCGTGGTGAAGGTATTCCATGGGAAGGTAACTACTCTTCTTGGCTTGAACAAAAAGATGCGCGCTTACAGCAAGAACAAAAATCTGAAAAAGCACGTCAAAAATCAATTGCGCAAGAACTTGAATGGGTTCGTTCAAACCCTAAAGGTCGCCAAGCTAAGTCAAAAGCACGTATGGCTCAGTTTACTGAAATGCAGCAGTCTGATTACCAAAAACGTAACGAAACTAACGAGATGTTTATTCCACCTGGCCCGCGTTTAGGCGACCAAGTGCTTGAAGTAACTAATCTTCGTAAGAGTTTTGGCGATCGCGTTTTAATTGACGATTTAAGCTTTAGCATGCCAAAAGGTGCCATTGTGGGCATTATTGGTGCGAATGGCGCGGGTAAATCAACGCTGTTTAAAATGATCAGTGGTGAGCAAAAGCAAGACAGCGGTAGCATTACTATTGGCGAAAGCGTACACATTGCTACTGTTGATCAGTTCCGCGACGGTATGGACGAAAGCAAAACTGTTTTCCAAGAAATATCAGACGGTCAAGACGTACTGAAAATTGGTAACTTTGAGTTCCAAAGCCGTGCGTATGTAAGTCGCTTTAACTTTAAAGGTAACGATCAGCAAAAGTTTGTTAAAGACCTATCAGGTGGTGAGCGTAACCGTTTACACCTTGCTAAGTTATTAAAAGCTGGCGGCAATGTGTTACTACTCGATGAGCCAACCAATGACTTGGACGTTGAAACACTACGCGCACTAGAGAACGCTATTTTAGAGTTCCCTGGTTGTGTAATGTGTATCTCGCATGACCGTTGGTTCCTTGACCGTATTGCTACGCACATTTTAGATTACCGCGACGAAGGTCAAATTAACTTCTTTGATGGTAACTATACTGAATACGAAGAGTGGCTTAAAAAGACACTAGGTGCAGCAGCAACTGAACCTAAACGTATTAAGTACAAAAAAATTGGTTAATATTTACTGTAAGTAAAACTAAGCCTCCATTTATGCGGGGCTTTTTTATGCCACCAGCATTACAGGAGCATATCCTGCTAGCATGTAGAGAATTACCCGCTATGCTTAATTTATTATAAAAACAGTAAGGCTAAATTAGGTTATGCAAAATCGTCGTCAGTTTTCTCGTGTTTTATTTTCAACCGATGCACAAGTGATTTTTAATGATCACCAATACCCATGTAAATTACTTGATGTATCTTTACATGGCGCATTAATCACTAAATGCGATGCTTTTATAAGTAACACTAATTCTAATGCAATACTGCGTTTTATACTTCCTCAAAGCGAAATAGAAATAAAAATGGAGGTTGTGGTGTGCCATATAGAAGCGGATCATATTGGTTTAAAATGCCACCATATTGATATAGACAGCATTACTTATTTAAAGCGTTTAATAGAGCTAAACTTAGCTGATGACGAACTATTACATCGCGAACTCGCTATGTTGATTCACGACACGCAAGAATAGACTCATTTGGATTAGTTGATTACCATAGTGCAAACTTTTTAACTTGTGCAAACATGACTTTAAATCCACATTTACCTTTGGTGTATCACCCTAACTACTCGTTTAATTTCGATCCAAAGCATCGTTTTGCAATGAGTAAGTTTGCACATTTATATCAGCATGTAGCAAAGCTGGGCTTGATTGGCGATAACCTGGTTGAGCCAATATTAGGCACGCCAGAGCCACTTGAGCTAATACACTGCGAAAATTACATACACGATTTGTGGAATAACCGCTTAGATGAAAAAGCAATGCGTCGCATTGGCCTACCTTGGTCAAAAGAGCTTATGGCACGAACATTCACAGCCCCTCAAGGGACGTTACAAACAGCCCGCTTAGCACTCAAACACGGTATAGCGTGCCACTTAGCCGGTGGTACACACCATGCGCATACCGATTTTGGCTCAGGATACTGCATGGTTAACGATTTAGCCTTTACCACGCAAACTTTAATTGAATCGGGTGAAGTAACTAACGTACTTATTTTTGATTTAGACGTGCACCAAGGTGATGGCACAGCCGCAATGTTAGAGCATCAAGCATACGCTTATACTTGTTCTATCCATTGTGAAAAAAACTTCCCCTTTAGAAAATCCGCTAGCGATTTAGATATTGGCTTAGCCGATAATATGAAAGACGACGAATACCTTGCCATAGTTGACGACACCTTGAGTTATTTACTTAAAGAGCTAAACCCAAGCTTGGTACTTTACGATGCTGGCGTTGATATTTGGCAAGGCGATGGCTTGGGTAAATTAGATATTAGCTGGGATGGCATAGTTAAGCGCGACCATTTAGTGCTAAAACGCTGCCTTGAACACAACACACCCGTTGCTACTGTAATAGGTGGTGGCTATGATAAAGACCATCTTCGCCTCGCTAAACGCCATGCTATTGTTGTTGAGCAAGCCGCTCGCTTTTAGTTTGAAATAAAAATGTTAAATTCTCGTTCTTATTTAATATGTAAAATAAAAACGAACATATTATGAAGCAACTATTTATTGCCATCGCACTAATTTTTATAAGCTTTACAAGCTATTCGCAAGAAGAAAGCACGCAAGAAGAAAGTACGCAAGAAACATACCCTAAGCTACCTACATTAAATTTACAAATGGCTGATGGGTCGCCGCTCAATACTCAAGATTTATTAGGTCAACCTTACGTTTTACACTTTTGGGCAACGTGGTGTCCGTACTGTAAAAAGCTTCAGCCAGCACTTCAAAAAATTGATGATATGGGATTAAAAGTTATTGCCGTGAGCTTTAAAGAAGATGACGATGCTACTCCCGCTAAAGCGCTTAGCGATAGAGGTTATACTTTTAAAACAGCCGTAAAAGCCGATGCAATAGCACAGCAATTAGGTATACGAGGCACACCTACTACATTGTTTGTAAATAAAGAAGGTAATGTAATTTGGCTGACTAATACGTCAAATCCAGAGGACGCAAACCTACATTTAAAGGCACGAACATTGTTGCACTCCATCGACATGGCAACTGAGTAACTTATTGCGCTTTTAACTGATTAGGTGTTAAGCCTGTCCAGCGTTTAAAGGCGCGCCGAAAGTTAGGTATATCGTAAAAAGCTAAATGCTCAGCGACTTGTTCGTTATGTTTAGCGCACAGAGTAAGTAGGTAAATAGCTTTGTGCTTATTTTGTTCATCTATTAACGCTGAAAAGCGTACGCCATTGAGTTTGAGTCTACGCTTAAATGTAGCTGAGCTCATAGCAAAGTGCTTTGCGGTACACTCTAAATTAGCACTTGGGTGAGAATATAAGTATCTGCAGACGGCTTCAATAAAAGTCATGCTAACTACGCTTTTATTATGTAGCTGCGACTGCGCTTGCATAAATCGTAATTGACTCGCATGCGGGTTTTTAGCCCTTAACATGGTTTTATTTAATACCCAGCGAGTACATGGCTTATCAAAACTTACCTTTAGCCCTAAATTTTGTTCGTACTCTTGAATATGCCGAGGGCGTTTAAAAGCAAAGTCGAACTGACAATGCGGGTAACTTTCGCTCACTCGTTTAAGTAAACTATAAAATGCAGTGCTGTATATCTCTAGCACATAGTGGTAAAGGCTTTCATCAAGCCCATGTGCTGGCTGAATATAAATATAAACATTATCGTTTTTAATATAGGTTTGGCTAAACAATAAAGGCGCTAGTTGTATTCTTAAAAGTGATAATTGCTTTAATACTTGAGATAAATTATCGCTATATATTAATGCCTGAGCTTCGGCTCGCGTGTCGTTAATAAGTTGGCTACCGAGTAAAAAACCACTGTCAGTACTTTTCATCAACAATTTAAATTGAGCTAATAAACGCACTTGCTGAGACATACTAAATGTATGCTGAAAATTAAGTAAATCTTGTTCAAAAATACCGGTTCCGCGTAGCAGCTTATGTAAATTTATGTTTCGGCTTTGAGCAAGCTCTACAGCTGACGTAATAAGCCCTTGAGCGCTTAAATATTTATCGTCTTGGCTAACAAACGTGTGCACGGTGCGCTACTTTTTGTTGATGCTTTTTTTGTTGTAATTGGCTATGCAGTTGGCTTGTTAGTTTATCTATACTGCTATGCTGATTACCTTGTATTAAGGCGGTAGTGACATATTGAAACTTTGCTTTTTTAGATGCTTCAACTTTAAATGCACAATGCTTTAGAGCTCCTTTAATTTGTGCCATCAACTCTTTAGCTTGCTGCTCTGTAGTGGCTGGCATTAGTACCATAAAGCAATCTCCTGCGTAGCGGCACACTACATCACTTAGTCGGCAATTCATTAACAATAGCTCGCTAATTTCACGCAGTAACCGGTCGCCCTCACTAAAGCCAAACTCACTATTAAAATGCGAAAAATCACGAATATCAATAGCCCCAAGCCAGAGTGGTTGTTTGCTCGTAAGTTGCTCTTTAATTGCTGAATCTAGGTACTGCGCCTTATAAAGACCTGTAACTGAGCACACCTTATCGTGCTCACGTAAATGTGCTTCACGGCGGCGTAGCTGACGATTTAATACGTACTGCTCTTGATGCCAATAATACAAACCCACACTCGTTAACAACATACCTAAAGGTGCTGGCAGAGATTCAATCCAACTGAGCCATTGATGGCCGGGATGCATTAGCCATTCATCAAGTAAATCTAGGGTTGCCGAGAACATAAATAGCCCAACACCTATCACTAAGTAAGTGGTTACTTTACTCGGTGGTCTTGAAATTAATAACGCGGCAATCCATACAAGGGTCATTAATACAATACCGCCCTCCCCCATAATATCGAGCCACTGAATACTGGCGTAAGTTTTTAATACACCTAAGTAACTACTTAAAAACACAGCGCTAAAAAACATCGCAATAATAGCGTTTATTAATAATCGGTGGCTGATAAAGGGGTTAAATCGCATGTGCGGTATCTCGTTTATAAATGAGTTTTGAAGTTAGTTCATACAAGTTTTTGTTAGCAGGGTCATATTAGCTCAGCTATATGACAACGAGATGATACCTACTTTAAAAACAGCCCTGCACGGTACATAACACCTGACTTTACGAGGAGTGATAAAAGCTCAGTACGCTCTACATATTACTCAAACACCTCTAAATACATGTATTTAAACTAAACACTGTCACATTTACGTAACCAAATATCTTTAGCTTGCTCGCCATACCAAGAAACAACCCAGTAATAACCAAGAGCAAATACAATGAAACACTTTAAAATAAAAGTACTGGTAGCCGCATTAGCCTTATGTAATTTAACGGCTTATGCAGAAGATGATGCAAAAGAAACCACAAAAAAAGATATCGAAGTTTCTGACAAAATTGTTGTATATGGTGAAATTGGCTACAGAAACCGTTCAGACGAACTCGCACCAACCTTAGAATATTCACAAGAATACTTTCAACGTTTTGAACCTTTAACCGCAGGCGATGCATTAAAACGAGTACCCAGTGTTACATTTTTATCGGATGTACTTGAATCGGATGGTGCACGTATGCGGGGGTTAAGCCCTGCTTATACAAAGGTGCTTATAAACGGTGAAGAAGTACCTGGCGCAGGTGCCGACCGTTCATTTTTTGTTGACCGAATTCCGGCTGAGTTAATTGAACGCGTTGAAATTATTCGCTCATCAAGTGCTAACCGCTCAGCCGATGCTATTGCGGGCACATTAAATATTGTATTGCGCGATGGTTACAGTTTAGATGGCGGTTACTTGCGTGCTGGTGGCTTGCTTTATGACGATGGTGAATTTAAAGAAAGCTTGGCTGCTGTGTACGGTACTGAATTTGCGGGTGGACGTTTATTACTTGGTGCAAATTTACAAGGCAGATATAACCCAAAACAAAAAACCAGCCTGCGCTACAGTGATAGCCCTGAAAACAATATAAATTTTCAAACAGAAGAATTTGATAACCGCGAAGACCAATCTGACACTCGCGATGGCGACGACACGTCACTTAACTCCAGCTACGAAATTGTTTTTGACGACGATAGTCAGTTTAATATTAGCGCTATGTGGGTTGATACAGAGCGTACTGAGGATGAACGTTCATTTGAATACAACGACCCAACTGCAACCAATAACGATATTGTAAATGGCGGTAACTTAGAAACAGATAATGCGAATGTTAAATATATTGACCAAACTAATTACAACATCAATACCGCTTATGAATTTCCACTACTAAGCGGCACAAGTAAGTTTAAATTTGGCTTCGCCCGGTTTGAAGAGTCTGTTTATGAGGAAGAAGTCGAATTAGATACCTCAGAGCTGCCCATGATATTTGAAGAAGAGCAAACTAAAAGTGAAATAGATGATAAAGAATGGACTCTACAGTGGCAACACAGCCAACCTTGGGGTGACAGCAAAGAAATTCAGTTTGGTGCATTTTTACAAAATAAAAAACGCGACAGTGAAATTTTAGAATCGCAAAACGAATTAGAACTTGCACTTACCAGTTGGGATCAATACGCAGCAACACCTTTAACGCTTGCTGCATTTAATAGCGAGTACGAAGCGGTTACTGGTGGTGTAAATACTTTAGAAGAAGATCGCTTTGACTTATTTGCCCTTGTTAAGCACAAAGATGATTTATTTGCTTGGGAGCTGGGCGTTCGCTGGGAGTCTACCGATTCTAAAATTAATGATAAAACAATTGGCGTGACCGAAAATAATAGTTACGACTTTATCCTCCCCTCGGCACACTTTCGTTATAACGTTAGCGAAAATGGGCGTATAAGTGCATCGATTGCGCGTAGTTTACGCCGCCCTGAGTTTGATTTTTTAACGCCGGCACTTATCGAAAAAGAGCTTGGCGATAACGACCAACTAGGGAACCCTGAATTAAAACCAGAATCAGCTTGGGGTATGGACTTAGGCTACGAGTATCGCTTAGGAAAAAGTGGCGTTGTAGGTATTAATTTATTTTATCGCAAAGTAAATGACCTAATAGAAATAGCGAATACAGGACAAGAAGGCTCTGAGGGCGAAGGTACATTTGTACTGCAACCACGCAACACAGGCGATGGTAATGTTAAAGGAGTTGAGCTTGATTTATCTACTCCACTTGGCGCATTTAGCATGCCTAATACGGGTGTATTTTTAAACTACTCATGGCTTGATAGTGAAGTAACCGATTTTTTTGGAACTCGCAAATTTAACGACCAATCAGACTACGTTTATAACGTTGGGTTTATTCAAGACTTACCCGAACTCAAAGCTGCATTTGGCGTAACTTATCGTAAGCAAGGTGATGCCTATGGACGTATTGTAGGTGAAGAAATAACTACATCTTACAGTGCCGACTTTGAAGTATTTTTAGAAAAACGTTGGGAAGATGTAACGCTACGCTTGGTGGGTTCAAACCTACTTGATGCAAGTAAAGACGAAACCTTTAATAAATTTGATACCGTTGAAGATCAGTTTAGTAGAAGCTTTGATGAGTACGAAATTGAATCTGAAGAAGCGGGACCGGTTTATCAACTTATGCTGCGTTACGCGTTTTAAATAAGTTTATGAGGTAGTGCTAATCACTTTATTTAGCGCTATCAAACATGGGAGAACAATAATGATAAAAAAAACATTACTGCTAATAACACTTGGCTTATGCAGTATACAAAGCGTATTGGCAAACGTAACGTACACCGACGTATTATACGAGCAACAAAAAATTGCCAACTTGACGGTGCTGCCTAAGAGCTTAAATTTTACGGTTATTGGTGATTGGGGTCATAACGGGCACTTTTATCAAAAAGACGTAGCGCACCAGTTAGAAATAGCGATGTTTCAAACGGATAGTGATTTTACTATTTCAACTGGCGATAACTTTTACCCCAATGGTGTAGCAAGTGTTAACGACCCGCTTTGGCAAAGTGCCTATGAAGATATTTACCATGGTCCACATACATTCGAGCCTTGGTATGTAGTACTGGGTAACCATGATTATTTAGGTAATGCGCAAGCACAACTTGATTACAGTAAAAAAAGTCAGCGCTGGAATTTACCTGCACGCTATTACAGCAAAACCTTTACTTTAAAAGGTGGCGAGCAGATATTAATGGTGTTTTTAGACACTAATACTTTAAATCCTGAATACAAAACACGCGAAAAATACAAAGCAACTCAAGGGCAAAACAGCCAAGCGCAATTAACATGGTTAAATAGCCAGCTCGAAAATAGCCAAGCACTATGGAAAATAGTGGTTGGTCATCACCCGCTTTATAGCAGTGGAAAACGTTACGGACTTACTGAAGGTTTACGTAATTTACTCGAGCCCATATTTGAGCAAAATGGTGTGCAAGCATACATAGCAGGACACGAACATGACCTGCAACATAACCAAATAGATGGCAGTAAACTCGACCACTTTGTATCTGGTGGTGGTAGCGAAGCGCGTTACGTAAAACAACGTGAATTTACGCGTTTTGCAGAAGCTACACCAGGATTTTTGATCTTTTCGATTAATAATGAAGCACTAAAAGCAACGGCTATTAACTATAAAGGCGAAGTGCGTTACAGCACTCAAAAGCGCTTTGACCAATAAAGGGTTACAACATGAACTTTAAATTAAAAACATCTATTAGCTTAATTGTAAGTAGCTTAGTGCTCAGTACATTAAGTGCGTGTAGCAATAGTAACGTGACTACAAATACGGCAGTAAAAAACACACCCGATAAAGTAGTCATTAATAGTACTAAATTTGGTCCAACAGATAACATGCAAGGCTCACAAGCGGCATGGTTAAATAATAACAATTGGTTGCTAGCAAGCGAAAGCAAAGGCTTAGTATTAGTTGAAAGTGAAACGCAACAAAGCCGCATTATAAAAAAAGGTAACTTTGAAGCGCTTGCTGTCACTAAGCTAACAGCACACTCATTTTTGGTTGCAACTATTGATAACAATCAAGATAACGTAGTTATATTTAAGCTTGAACACACTCAAAGTGGCTGGAATACAATTGAATTAACCCGTATTAACCCACCACAAGCACAACCCGATACAGTGTGTTTATTTGCTAATAAAGCGAGTGAATCAATATCAGCATTTGTACCTGATGTACGCGGGCTAATTACTGAAACTATTATTTTTGATACAGCAAATAATAAAGCGGTTAACGTAAATGTACGTGAATTTTCTGGCGTTAGTGAGGCGTCGGGTTGTGCTGTAAGTACAACAACAAATACCTTATATGTAAGTGAAAGCGAAGTAGGCATTTGGGCAATAAACGCGAACGCTGAATCGCAAGCAGATAAAAAACCGATTGCTTTAGTCGCCCCCTTTGGAGAGTTACACAGTGAACTAGGAGCTATTTCGGCTTCGCAAGATGGTATAATTTGGTTTACTAGTACCAAAAACAATACTGTGTATGCTTATGATCCAATTGGCAAAGCGTTTAATAACTGGATGTTAAATGGTGACTTGAGCTTGGAATCGGTAGCGGTAAATTACACAAGTAACAACGCGGCAACGGCAGTGCTGTATAACGACGAAACAGGCGCTTATATTAAAAGTACATTGCCTGTAACACCTATCAAAAAACCATTAAAAACCAACACTCAATCAATCACTCAAATAAAGGCAAGTGCACAAACAGCCCCCGTTCAAGCATTTGGTGATGCAGCAGACGATCCGGCAATTTGGGTTAACCCTAAAAATGCAGCAAACAGCTTAATTTTAGGCACCGATAAACGCCGTGGACTAATGGTATACAGCCTAAATGGCAAGCTTGAACAGTCACTTGAAGTTGGTCGTTTAAATAACGTAGACCTGCGACAAAATAGCACGATTAAAAACAGTACCAATACATTAATAACCGCCAGTAACCGAACACTTAACGGTATTAGTGTATTTACAGTACAAGCTAATAATAATGTGAAGTACATTACTGATATTCCTACCAATCTTGATGAAATTTATGGCTTATGTATGTACTCGTCAAATACGGGGAACTATGTATTTGTAAATGATAAATCGGGGCTGTATCAGCAATATAAAATCAGTGAGGATAACGAAAAAACAACAGGCAAACTTGTTCGCGAGTTTAACCTACCAAGCCAACCAGAAGGCTGTAGTGCAGATGATGAACTAGGACAATTATTTGTAGGCGAAGAAGATGCCGGTATTTGGTTTATAGGTGCAGAGCCAACGGCAGGAAATACACCGGTTATGCTACAAGGCATAAATGAGCAACTTGTTGATGATGTTGAAGGTATGGAAATTTACCACAGCGACAAAACACGTTATTTAGTTGTTTCCAGCCAAGGTGATAACAGCTACGTACTGTATAAAATAAAGAATGGTACTGCGGGCATTAAAACACCTAGCTTAGAGTTTGCAGGTAAGTTTAGTGTAATAAGTGATTTGGTTAATGGTATTGATGGCTCATCAGAAACCGACGGGTTAACAGTAACATCTAAGTCTCTTCCGGGTTATCCTGAAGGTATTTTAGTTGTACAAGATGGTTATAACCGTATGCCACAGCAGCCTCAAAACTTTAAAATAATAGATTGGCGAGAAGTAAAAAAAGCAATTAAGTAGTGCTTATTTAGTCGCTATTACTTTAATGTCACTTTGAGATTACCTTGAAACCATCTTGAAACTATCTTGAAATTGTATAAAAGGCTCACTTGAGCCTTTTATACAATGCTTTGCATTTGATTATTAAGTGTAATTAGCTCAATGTAATATATATTTTTATACTACAATTTAAGCTCATAAATTAATTGAGATTATAATGCGCCTACTACTTACTTTATTACTAATCACTTTAAGTGGCTTTGCCGCAGCTGAAGAAGAAAAAGTAGAACTTCCACCGGTAGACCCCGCTTACAATGCTGAGCATCCTATGGCTTTGGTTAATCAAGGCTCGTCTATTATTGCAATGAATTTACCCACCTATAATTTACCCAATGATGTGCAAGTTGTTTATAAAATAGGAAACCCCGATGTTCCATTTTTAGGCTTTGTTAGAAATACCGAGTTAATCACCGTAAAGCCACAAGCGTTTAATATTCAGCATTTAATGCGTGGTGAAGAAATTACAATTATTGCCGATATTTACGAGGGTGATTATCAACAAGGTGGCAGTTTAATTTATTCAAAAAAAGAGTTGGTCTTGAGTAAGCAGCTGTATGCCAGAGAACTAAAAGATTTGAGTGAACCATCGCAATGGCAAGACTACGACATGATTACACTAAGCGGTACTGAGCGTATTTATATTCATAAAATTCAAAAAGCACCGAGCTATAACCATCTTATTTTTGTCGATTTAGTTAATGCGTGTATGCAAAAGCTTCGTACCTCAAAACGTGTCCCAGCTGAAAATGAGCTTACCTATAAGTTTATTAATTGCGGCACGCTTAAACCACTTTATTACAATGCTGATGATTTTAAAAAGTAAAAGAGCGAGTATACGAATGTTCAATTATTTTAATATTTAGGCATAAAAAAAGGCTCTTTCGAGCCTTTGGATTAACTTTGGAATAGTTAAAAAATTTTAAATTAGGTAAGCGTTAATAGCTGTGGAGCAACACTATGATAATCAACAGCCATAGCAATGCTTAACGCTGTAATATTAATAATTGAAAATGCGAACACTTTACGTGCCCAGCTACTCATATCAATATTACGACGATAACCACGTAGCGCCATTAGCAACCACCAAAAGCTGGTAATACAAGCAACAGCCATAAAAGCAGCACCTGTGTAGCCAGTAATTGGCAGTAACATCACCACTAATGCGTATACAGCAATATAAAGCACAATGTGGCGTTTTGCTTTGTCGATACCTTGCGCTACAGGTAATACTGGAATACCTGCAGCTTGGTAATCTTTAAAGCGAAAAATAGCGATGGCGTAAGAGTGCGGCATTTGCCACAAGCTAAACATAACTAGCAGTATTAATGCGCCCATATCGAACTGCCCTGTTACGGCGCAGTAACCTACTACTGGCGGTACAGCGCCAGAAAGGCTGCCTACAAAAGTGCCATATACTGAGTTGCGTTTCATGTAGAGGCTATAAACCCCCACATAAATTACGTAGCCAAAGGCTGCAAAAAATACCGCGGCTTGAGTGGTATAGGCGATAAGTAAACCAAAGCCAATAACGCCCAATAAAACACCGTGGCTAAGTGCAGCAAAGGCCGACATTTCGCCTGTTACTGTTACCCGCGTACGAGTTCGTGCCATGGCTACATCTATGTCTCTATCAATTACATTATTGATAGCACAACCTGATGCAACCACTAGCGACAAGCCAATTAATGTGGCAATCATTAACCATGGATCTATATCACCGCGCGAGGCAAGTAAAAACCCGCCCGCTACGCTGATCAAATTGCCCATAATAATACCCGGCTTTGTCACTGATAAATAACGACGAAACATCTTCAACTCCTAGTACATCATCATTGCGTTAGATTCATAAATGATCCAAACAGATAACCCAACAACCATTACGATGATCAGAGCACTGAATAGGAATGAGAAAGTACTTGCACGACCATCTTCGGTCGTAAAATTAAGGTGTAAAAAGTATTTTAAATGCACCCAAATTTGTACGATAGCTAAAGTAACGATACTCCAAAGCGTTGTTGCTTTTGAGAAGTCACCCTCCATAACCATATAAAACGGTATAGCAGTTAAAATTACCGACAGCACAAAGCCAATTAAGTAAGTTTTAACACTGCCATGAGATTCATCATGATGATCACTTTGCGTTTGTTTTAACGCATGCGTTTCGCTGTGGCTCATTACATTGCTCCCATCAAATAAACAACGGTAAATACACAAATCCAAACAATGTCTAAGAAGTGCCAAAATAGGCTTAAGCAGCTTAAGCGCGTTACGGTTGCTTTACCCAGACCGCGTTTGGCAACTTCTATCATCATTATGGTCATCCAAATTAGTCCAGCAGTTACATGTAAACCATGTAAGCCGACTAATGAGAAAAATGAAGTTAAAAAAGCACTATGTTGCGGACCATGCCCGTTGACTATTAGATGATGAAATTCGTATATTTCCATACTAATAAACGCAGCACCTAAACAAAACGTAACAAATAACCACGTCAGTGTTAGTGCCTTTTTTTGCCCTTGAGCGGCAATCATGGCAAAGCCAAAAGTAATACTACTAATGAGTAGTGCAGCAGTTTCTACTGCTACAAAGTCGAGTTCAAAAATATCTTTACCCGATACACCACCCGCTGTGTTCATAAAGAGCACAGCGTAAGTGGCAAAAAACGAGGCAAACAATAAGCAATCGGTCATTAGGTATAACCAAAAACCGAATATGGTATCACCCGATGTATCGTGGTGATCATGCGCGTGGGCGTGATCATCGTGCGATACAGGTTCTAAATTTGCAGAAAGTGTACTCACGCTTTTAGCTCCTTAATGCCACTTGAATTATACGCAGCTTCAGTGCGTGCAATTTCATCAGGTTGAATATAGTAATCAACATCGCTGGTGTAACAACGTTTGATAAAGATGGCAATTGCGCCTACTAGCCCAACAACAGCTAACCACCAAATATGCCAAATCATTGCAAAACAAAATACTGTTAAGCTTGCTGCCATTAACACGCCAGCTGATGTGTTTTTAGGCATATGAATAGGGCTATAGTTTGCTTTATCTTGGTATGCTTGGCCTTTTTCTTTCATGTCGGTCCATGCATCAATATCATCGATGTGTGGAATTGTTGCAAAGTTATAAATTTGCGGAGGTGAACTTGTAGCCCACTCAAGTGTGTGGCCGTTCCACGGATCGCCTGTTGTATCGTCAAGCGCTTCACGGTCTCTAAAGCTCACATATAACTGAATTACTTGGCTAATAATACCAAACATAATAATTACAGCACCGCCTGCGGCAATGTATAACCAAATGTTCCAATCTGGGTTGTTAGTGTGGTTTAAACGACGTGTCATACCTAAGAAACCAAGTACGTACAACGGCATAAATGCAACGAAGAAACCGATAATCCAACACCAGAATGATGCTTTGCCCCATTTTTCGTTAAGTTTAAAGCCCATTGCTTTAGGGAACCAAAATACAAAACCGGCAAGGTAGCCAAATACTGCACCACCAATAATGGTGTTATGAAAATGTGCAATTAAGAATAAGCTGTTATGCAGTACATAATCGGCACCAGGAATGGCAAGTAATACACCGGTCATACCGCCTACGGTAAAGGTAACCATAAAACCAAGCGTCCAAAGTACCGGCACGGTTATACGTAAGCGACCTCGGTAAATGGTAAATAACCAGTTAAACAATTTAACACCCGTTGGTACGGCAATAACCATGGTCATTACCCCAAAGAACGCATTAACGTTAGCACTCGACCCCATTGTAAAGAAGTGATGTAGCCAAACAATAAAGCCTAAAATTGAAATTGCGCCGCTGGCATAAACCATCGATTTGTAACCAAATAAACGTTTACCAGCAAAGGTAGAAATAATCTCAGAGAAAACACCAAACGCCGGTAATACTAAAATATATACCTCAGGATGACCCCATGCCCAAAATAGGTTGATGTACATCATGGCGTTACCGCCCAATTCATTGGTAAAGAAGTGGAAATCGAGATAACGGTCAAGCGTTAACATAGTAAGCAAGGCGGTCAAAATAGGAAATGAAGCTGCGATTAAGATGTTTGCCCACGTACATGTCCACGTGAAAATTGGCATTTTCATTAGGGTCATACCTGGTGCACGCATTTTGATAGTGGTCGCTAAAAAGTTTACTGCAGTTAAAAGTGTACCGAGCCCGGATATTTGCAAGGCCCATATATAATAATCTACCCCCACCCCAGGGCTAAAGGTCAACTCCGAAAGCGGCGGATAGGCCACCCAACCTGTTTTAGCAAACTCACCAAACACTAGCGACATATTAATTAAAATGGCACCGCTGGCTGTAAACCAAAAGCTTAAGTTATTTAAAAATGGGAATGCAACATCACGAGCACCAATTTGCAGTGGTAAAACAATGTTCATTAAACCAATCATAAATGGCATTGCCATAAATATGATCATGATTACGCCGTGGGCAGTAAATATTTGGTCGTAGTGTTCGGGCGGCAAGTAACCAGGCGCACCACTGGTGGCAAGCGCTAACTGAGCCCGCATCATAATGGCATCAGAAAAACCACGAAACAGCATTATTAGTGCTAAAAGAATATACATTACGCCTAAGCGTTTATGATCAACAGACGTGATCCAGTCGCGCCAAAGCACGCCCCATTTTTTATACTTTGTAATAAGCCCGGCAATAATAAGCCCAGCTATAGCAATAACCGACATCGTGAACACAAGAATTGGCTCATGAAACGGAATTGCGTCTATTGTTAGTTTACCTAATAACGACATTATCATTCCTCGCCCTGGCTGTGAGATGATGGCATTGAGTGTTCATCCATTGCTTGATGCTTCTTACTCATTTGCCCATGTTCGCCCATTGCATGTTGCTTTTTGTTCATATCGCCATGCGCCTGCATATATTTCATAATAATGGTATGAAATAAGCCGTCATCAACTTTACCGTAATAAGCAACTGGGTTATTTTCGCTTGCTTTTGCAAGCTCAACATAATTTGCATGAGTCAGGTTATTAGCATTAGCTTTAATGTTACTAACCCACTTATCAAAGTCTGCTTGAGTAGGGGTGGCAATGGCATTAAACTTCATACCAGTAAAGCCTGCACCACTGTAATTTGCCGAAAAGCCTTTAAATGTACCTGGCTCATTAGCAATTAAGTGAAGCTTGGTTTCCATACCGGCCATTGAGTATATTTGACTACCCAATTGCGGAATGAAAAACGAGTTCATTGTGCTCTCTGAAGTGATTTTGTATTCAACAGGTACATTAGCCGGAAACACTAATTCATTAACCGTAGCAATACCTTGCTCAGGATAAATAAATAGCCACTTCCAGTTTAATGAAACCACTTCAACAGTAAGATGCTTACCTTTACCTTCAATTGGTTTGTAAGGGTCTAGCTCTTGGGTAGACACCCAGGTAATAACACCTAAAATAATCACAATAACAATAGGGACAGCCCAAACTGCGGCTTCAATTTTATTTGAATGAGCCCATTTTGGAGCGTAAATTTCATGAGTTTGCGTGTCTCTATATTTCCATGCGAAATACAAAGTCATCACAATAACGGGAACGACTACAAGCAACATAAGCACGGTTGCGATGATGATTAAATTTTTCTCATCTATGCCTATCTGCCCTTTTGGATCGAGTATCCCGCCTTTACAGCCTGACAACGCCAGCACTGTACTAGCTAAAGCAATATTACAAAGGTTACGAATTAACAAGGGAGTATCCTACAAACCTAAAAGTTCTAATTTGCTGCTTTAAATAAAAAACAAAGCAACGATTTTTCGGTAAAACCCAAGTTAACTGGAATTAAATTATAAAAAATAAGGGGGCTATTCAAAACCTAAAGCTCATGCCAATAATGACCTAGCAACAAACCCAGCTTTCTAAACGCATTTATATAACGTAATAAAAGTTAACTTGGGTGAGTGGT
Organism: Pseudoalteromonas sp. RB2-MNA-CIBAN-0110; assembly: GCF_040309305.1. NCBI lineage: Bacteria > Pseudomonadati > Pseudomonadota > Gammaproteobacteria > Alteromonadales > Pseudoalteromonadaceae > Pseudoalteromonas > Pseudoalteromonas sp. RB2-MNA-CIBAN-0110. The sequence goes on from NZ_JBEOOQ010000018.1 coordinate 81,561, forward strand.
GGTTGGCTGAAATGTGTTTAAAAAACACTGAGCTACTTTGTTTTAGCTAACCTTAATTATTTACAGCAAGAACAAATAATTAAAACCAGCAACAAAATGCGGCCTTACAGACAACCTGTAAAGCTAGGTGGAGCACGACAACCGTGTGCAACTTGCACTGGCTGAAGAACTTTAGCCTTGCTAAAAGCAAAGGCTGCTTTACGGAGGATAATTCCAGCACGACGCGCTGGAAAAATATGGAACAATAGCCAGCAAAGGCCAATAAGTAACTGACTTGATATGATCGGATGAGCTAAAAATTGCACAATATTAAGTAACAGCGGCTCTACAATAAACCCATCACTTAATAGCGCTTCAAGCTTGAAGGCATCCTCTAGTGCACCGCTTAGCAACATTACAGTATTAAACACTAATAAAGTTATAGCTACACACACGCCCTTGCCTGCTTTATTCAAGCGCTCACACGTCTGCGGCTCGCCAGAGGCAAGATCCGTATTTGTATGATGCAAAGAAAGTGTGTTCAAAAACATTAACCTACTAAAATGACTATAACAAAATTAGAGGAATACAGTTTGCAATGGAAAAATTTAAAAAACATTGCTGTTGTAAGCCCTAAAACCAGGTGCTAAATACAATCAAATCCAGCTAGCACATATTTACCTAGCGAAAATTGATCCGTATCAATCAAACTTTCAAAACTTACTGAAAGTTCGAACGTGAGTATAACAAAGAGAATTTTCTGTTCAACTAAAAATCAATTAATTTGAGTTAAGCTTTCGAAGCTATTTTGTTAATAAAAAATAACAACTTAAATAACAATGAGTTAGCTTGAATTAAAAATAATTTAAAGCAGAATATTTAATAAAACTATAGGTTTTTTGGAAGGAATAATAATTGTGTGGCACAAATAAAAACAGCTCAAATTCAGTCACCACCGAAATTGAGCCGCCTTTCACACTGACAACATCTTCACACACAATAT
>NZ_JBEOOQ010000019.1:0-79578 GCF_040309305.1 Pseudoalteromonas sp. RB2-MNA-CIBAN-0110
CTAAAGTAAGAGCGCCACCTTCATATGACACTTTATTCTAGACATTAAAAAGCCCGAGACTAAGCTCGGGCTTTTTGATAACAATTAGCTAGGCTAATAATTACGCTTTGGACGTTACTACAACGCACCTACGCCTAAAGTAAGAGCGCCACCTTCATATGACACTTTATTATAGACATTAAAAAGCCCGAGACTAAGCTCGGGCTTTTTGGTAACAATTAGCTAGGCTAATAATTACGCTTTGAACGTTACTACAAAGCACCTACGCCTAAAGTAAGAGCGCCACCTTCATATGACACTTTATTCTAGACATTAAAAAGCCCGAGACTAAGCTCGGGCTTTTTGGTAACAATTAGCTAGGCTAATAATTACGCTACGATAGTTGCTACAACACCAGCACCTACAGTACGACCACCTTCACGGATAGCAAAACGAAGACCTTCATCCATCGCGATTGGTGCGATTAGAGTTACTGTCATCTTGATGTTATCACCAGGCATTACCATTTCTACGCCATCTGGTAACTGTACGTCACCAGTTACGTCAGTTGTACGGAAGTAGAACTGTGGACGGTAACCTTTGAAGAATGGAGTATGACGACCACCTTCATCTTTCGAAAGTACGTATACTTCTGAAGTGAATGTAGTATGTGGGTTGATTGAACCAGGCTTAGCTAGTACTTGACCACGTTCAACGTCTTCACGTTTAGTACCACGTAGAAGTGCGCCGATGTTTTCGCCAGCACGACCTTCGTCTAGAAGCTTACGGAACATTTCAACACCAGTACAAGTAGAACGAGTTGTATCATTGATACCAACAATTTCTACTTCGTCATTGATGCGGATGATACCAGCTTCAACACGACCAGTTACAACAGTACCACGACCCTGGATTGAGAAAACGTCTTCGATAGGCATGATGAATGGCTTATCGATGTCACGCTCTGGCTCTGGGATGTAAGTATCAAGTGCGTTTGCAAGCTCAACAATCTTATCTTCCCACTCTTTCTCGCCTTCTAACGCTTTAAGCGCAGAACCAGCAATTAGAGGTAAGTCATCACCTGGGAAATCGTATTCTGAAAGAAGTTCACGAACTTCCATTTCTACTAGTTCAAGTAGCTCTTCGTCATCTACCATGTCACATTTGTTCATGAACACGATGATGTAAGGAACGCCAACTTGACGAGAAAGAAGGATGTGCTCACGCGTTTGTGGCATAGGGCCATCAGTCGCAGCAACTACTAAGATCGCGCCGTCCATTTGAGCAGCACCAGTGATCATGTTTTTAACATAATCGGCGTGACCAGGACAATCTACGTGTGCGTAGTGACGTGAAGGAGTATCGTATTCAACGTGAGACGTTGAAATAGTGATACCACGTTCGCGCTCTTCAGGAGCGTTGTCGATTGATGCGAAATCTTTAGCAACACCGCCGTATACTTTTGCAAGTACGTTAGTGATTGCTGCAGTTAGTGTAGTTTTACCGTGGTCAACGTGGCCGATTGTACCAACGTTTACGTGCGGTTTTACGCGTTCAAACTTTTCTTTTGCCATCTTAAAAAATTCCTAATAAAGAAATTAAAGCCTGACTCACTATTGAGCCAGACAAGCTAAAATTATATAACAGCGCGAGCTGAAATTATTGTATCTGCAACGTTTTTAGAGGCTTCAGCGTACTTCACAAACTCCATAGAGTATGAGGCACGGCCCTGTGTTGCAGATCGTAAAGCAGTTGCATAACCAAACATTTCAGAAAGAGGAACCTGCGCATTAATTTGCTTAAGTCCACCTAATGCATCTTCCATGCCTTCGATTATGCCGCGGCGACGGTTTAAGTCGCCAACTACATCACCCATATTTGAATCAGGAGTGAGTACTTCAACCTTCATTACTGGCTCTAGTAGTACAGGGTTAGCTTTAAGCGCCCCATCTCTCATTGCCAGTGAACCTGCTATTTTAAATGCCATTTCATTCGAATCTACATCATGGAATGAACCATCATATAAAGTCGCTTTAACGCCAAGTAATGGGTAGCCTGCCAGTACACCTTGAGACATTTGCTCTTGGATACCTTTGTCTACCGCAGGGACGAACTCTTTAGGAACAGAACCACCTACGGTTTCGTTAACGAACTCGTAAATTGGTGACTCATCATCCGTAATATCCATCGGTTCAAGTTTAATCCAAACGTGACCATATTGACCACGACCACCTGACTGACGTATAAACTTCCCTTCAACCTTAACAGTTGAACGAATAGCTTCTCGGTATGAGACCTGCGGCTTACCAACGTTACATTCAACACTGAATTCACGTTTCATACGGTCGACGATGATATCTAGGTGAAGTTCACCCATGCCAGAGATTATAACCTGGCCTGATTCTTCGTCAGTTTGTACTCGAAAAGAAGGGTCTTCAGCAGCTAGTTTACCCAGCGCGATACCCATCTTATCTTGGTCAGCTATAGTGCGAGGCTCAACCGCAATAGAGATTACTGGTTCAGGGAATTCCATACGCTCAAGCGTAATAATAGAACTCGGATCACACAGTGTTTCACCTGTTGTTACGTCTTTAAGACCAATAGCTGCCGCGATGTCGCCTGCGAAAACTTCTTTGATCTCTTCACGAGAGTTTGAATGCATCTGTACGATACGGCCAAGTCGCTCACGCTTACTTTTTACTGGATTATATACCGTGTCACCCTGTTTAACAGTACCAGAGTAAACACGGAAAAAGGTCAAGGTTCCAACAAACGGGTCTGTTGCAATCTTAAAAGCGAGTGCAGCAAACGGCGCCTTATCATTAGCTGGACGTTCTTCCTCAGTACCATTTTCTAAGATACCTTGGATTTGTTTCACTTGCTCTGGTGAGGGCATATATTCAACAACGCAATCAAGCACAGCTTGAACACCTTTGTTTTTAAATGCGCTACCACAAGTAACTGGAACAATCTCATTAGCTAATGTTCGTTGGCGTAAAGCATTTTTAATTTCTGCTTCACTTAACTCTTCACCTTCTAAGTATTTATCCATTAGTTCTTCTGTTGCTTCAGCAGCGCTTTCAACTAAGTGAGAGCGCCATTCTTCAGCTAATTCCAGAAGTTCTGCCGGTATTGCCTCATAAGAGAAAGTCATACCCTGGTCCGCTTCGTTCCAGTTAATCACTTTCATTTTTATAAGGTCAATAACACCTTTAAAGTCGTCCTCAGCGCCTACAGGCAACTGAATTGGAACAGGCGTTGCTCCAAGACGAGATTTCACCTGGCTAACCACAGCTAAGAAGTCAGCGCCCGTGCGATCCATTTTATTTACGAAGATCATTCTCGGAACTTCGTATTTGTTCGCTTGACGCCAAACTGTCTCAGTTTGCGGCTGTACACCAGATGAAGCACAAAGAACAACTACCGCACCATCTAATACGCGTAAAGAACGCTCTACTTCGATAGTGAAATCTACGTGTCCTGGAGTATCAATAATATTGATACGATGGGCGTCAAATTGAGCGTCCATCCCTTTCCAAAAACACGTTGTTGCAGCAGAAGTGATTGTGATACCACGCTCTTGTTCCTGCTCCATCCAATCCATAGTTGCAGCGCCATCATGTACTTCACCGATCTTATGAGAAAGACCCGTGTAGAACAGAACACGTTCTGTTGTGGTGGTTTTGCCTGCATCTACGTGAGCGACAATACCTATATTACGATAGCGCTCAAGTGGAGTTGTACGTGCCATATGATCCTCTTAAAGGTTAAAGACAGATTACCAACGGTAATGAGCGAATGCTTTATTCGCTTCAGCCATACGGTGAACGTCTTCACGTTTCTTAACCGCAGTGCCTTTATTATCAGAAGCGTCAACGATTTCTTGAGCTAAACGTAAGCCCATAGATTTTTCGCCACGCTTACGTGCAGCGTCTACTAACCAACGCATACCTAATGCGTTACGACGAACTGGACGTACTTCAACTGGTACTTGATAAGTTGAACCACCAACACGGCGAGATTTAACTTCTACCTGTGGGCGGATGTTATCAAGTGCAGTTTCAAAGATTTCTAGGTGCGACTTGCCTGATTTCTCAGCAGCCACGTCTAGCGCACCATAAACAATTTTTTCAGCAGTAGATTTCTTGCCGTCTAACATCACGATGTTAACGAATTTAGCAAGAAGTTCCGATCCGAACTTAGGATCTGGAAGAATTTTACGTTGACCGATTACGCGTCTTCTAGGCATTTTGTATCTCCGGTTTATTCAGGTTTGCTCTTTCGAGTCAATCACCCAAAACAATAATTATAAATATTTAGTGCTTGGCCTTACTAACGGAAAACAATTAGCCTTTAGGGCGTTTTGCACCGTATTTAGAACGAGCTTGACGACGATCGCTAACGCCTGCACAGTCAAGTGCACCACGAACAGTGTGAAAACGCACACCTGGTAAATCTTTAACACGACCACCACGGATTAGGATTACACTATGCTCTTGAAGGTTATGACCTTCACCGCCAATGTATGAAGTTACTTCGAAACCGTTAGTTAAACGTACACGTGCTACTTTACGTAACGCCGAGTTTGGTTTCTTAGGTGTAGTTGTATATACGCGAGTACATACACCGCGCTTTTGCGGACACGCTTTTAGTGCAGCTGAGTTACTTTTCGTAACCTTGCTACGGCGTGGCTTACGCACTAGCTGGTTAATAGTTGCCATTTAAATAGCTCCTGAAATTAAAATTACTACTGAAAAAAATAAAAAATCCGCCCTTTATTTACGAGCCTGCATTAAGCACACAAGTAAATGGGTGGCGGAATTTTAATGAGCAAAGTTTAACCTGTCAACCTAAACTAACCGCAAGACAGCATATAACTGACTTGCGATCACTTAATCTATTGATTAAGAACAGTTTATTGATTTCCAGACAAATCAGCATTTAGAGCGTCTGTAAGTGCTTGAGTTGCCTCTTCTGCACTTACTGTTTGCTCTTCTACTACTACTTTGCTTTGTTTACGGCGAGCCATACGTTCTTGATGATACGCAAAACCGGTACCGGCTGGGATCAAACGACCCACAATTACGTTTTCTTTAAGACCGCGAAGCTCATCGCTCTTACCATTCACTGCCGCATCTGTAAGAACACGTGTTGTCTCTTGGAAAGACGCTGCAGAGATGAAAGATTCTGTTGCTAGTGATGCTTTTGTGATACCCATTAACTGGATTTCAAACTTAGCTGGTATCTTACCTTGTTTTTCAAGGTCACGGTTTGCGATATTAACGCGCGCCACTTCGATTTGTTCACCGGCTAAGAAGTCAGTATCACCGCCGTGCATAATGGTACATTTACGTAACATTTGACGGATAATTGTTTCAATGTGCTTGTCATTGATCTTAACGCCTTGCAAACGGTAAACCTCTTGCACTTCGTTAACGATATAGTTAGCAACATGAGTCACACCACGTAGGCGTAAGATGTCATGCGGTGATTCAGGACCATCGGCGATAACTTCACCTTTAGACACTTGCTCACCTTCAAACACGTTAAGTTGACGCCATTTAGGAATCATCTCTTCGTAATGATCACCTTCAGCTGGAGTAATAACTAAACGCTTCTTACCTTTAGTCTCTTTACCGAAGCTAATTGTACCAGTTACTTCAGCTAATATAGCTGGTTCTTTTGGCTTACGAGCTTCAAATAAGTCGGCTACGCGTGGTAGACCACCCGTGATATCACGAGTTTTCGAACCTTCTTGCGGAATACGTGCTAACACGTCACCTGGGTTTGCTGTAACGCCGTCAATAACTTCAATCGTCGTGAATGAAGGAAGACGTGTTTCTTGCAGACCGCGCTCTTCACTTTCGATGATAAGCTTTGGTTCTTTCGTATTTACTTTAGCAAGATCTTTTACAACTACACGGGTTAAACCAGTTAGCTCATCAGTCTGTGCTTCAGTATTTGAATCATCGATATCGCTGAACGATACTTTTGATTTATGCTCAAGAACGATTGGGTGACTATGCGGGTCCCAAGTAGCAACGATATCGTTACCTAGAACTTCAGCATTGTCTTGCACTGTTAATACCGCACCGTAAGGTACTTTATAACGCTCTTTCTCACGACCATGACTATCAATGATAGTAATTTCCGTAGAACGAGAGGTAATAACAATCTTACCGTCTGTGTTTAATACGTACTTAGAGTTATGAAGTTTTAATGTACCGTTAGTTTTAACTTGTACATTATTTTCTGCAGATGCTCTAGATGCCGCACCACCGATGTGGAAGGTACGCATTGTTAACTGTGTACCCGGCTCACCAATTGACTGTGCCGCGATAACACCCACTGATTCACCAGCGTTGATGATATGACCACGTGCTAGGTCACGACCATAACAGTTAGCACAAACACCAAAGTCATTATCACAAGTGATAACAGAACGTACACGAACTTCATCTACTGAATGCTCTTCTAAAAGATCACACAGTTTTTCGTCTAGCATGATATTACGTTCAACAAGCACTGTATTAGTACCTGGAATCACAATATCTTCAGCAACAACACGACCTAGAACACGTTCACGAAGTGCTTCTACAACATCACCACCTTCAATAAGCGGTTTCATTGTTAAGCCATCTTCTGTGCCACAGTCATCTTCATTGATTACCAAATCTTGTGCAACGTCTACTAGACGACGCGTTAGGTAACCCGAGTTTGCTGTTTTAAGTGCTGTATCGGCAAGACCTTTACGCGCACCATGCGTTGAGATGAAGTACTGAAGTACGTTTAGACCTTCACGGAAGTTAGCTGTGATTGGAGTCTCGATGATTGAACCATCTGGACGTGCCATTAGACCACGCATACCCGCCAACTGACGAATCTGTGCAGCACTACCACGAGCACCTGAGTCGGCCATCATAAACACTGAGTTAAATGACGGTTGCTCTACTTCTTCACCTTGTGCATTGATAACTGTGTCTTTCGACAAGTTAGACATCATCTCACGTGATAAGTTTTCGTTTACACGTGACCAGATATCGATAACTTTGTTGTACTTTTCACCAGCCGTTACAAGACCTGATTGGAATTGTTGGTTGATTTCAGTAACTTCAGCTTCAGCTGATTCAATTATCTGTGCTTTAACCGGTGGGATAACTAAGTCATCAATACCGATAGAAACACCTGACTTCATTGCATAATGGAAACCGGTGTACATAACTTGGTCAGCAAAGATAACTGTATCTTTAAGACCTAGACGACGGTAACACTCATTCAATAAGCCAGAAATCTGCTTTTTACCTAGCGGCTGGTTGATTGACGCAAACGGCATGCCTTTAGGTAAAATTAGAGACAGAATCGCACGACCAACAGTTGTATCGATAACAGTAATAGTATCTTCTACTACGCCGTCTTCGTTTTTAACTGATTGGCTAATACGTACTTTCACAATTGCGTGAAGGTCTGCATTGCCACTGCGGTATGCTTTTTCTGCTTCTTTTGGATCTTTAAATATCGCGCCTTCGCCTTTAGCGTTAATGCGGTCACGAGTCATGTAATAAAGACCCAATACAACATCCTGTGAAGGAACGATGATTGGCTCACCATTCGCAGGAGATAGAATGTTGTTTGTTGACATCATCAATGCACGAGCTTCAAGCTGCGCTTCGATTGTTAACGGTACGTGTACCGCCATTTGGTCACCATCGAAATCGGCGTTGTAAGCCGCACATACTAATGGATGCAAATGAATCGCTTTACCTTCGATAAGCACAGGCTCAAACGCTTGGATACCCAAACGGTGAAGTGTTGGTGCACGGTTAAGTAATACTGGATGTTCACGAATTACTTCGTCAAGTACATCCCATACTTCCGGAACTTCACGTTCAACCATCTTCTTAGCAGCTTTGATTGTCGTAGCCATGCCGCGACGTTCTAATTTGCCATAGATGAATGGTTTGAATAGCTCTAGTGCCATCTTCTTAGGAAGACCACATTGGTGAAGCTTAAGTGTAGGACCAACTGTGATTACAGAACGGCCTGAATAATCTACACGCTTACCAAGTAAGTTCTGACGGAAACGACCTTGCTTACCCTTGATCATATCAGCAAGAGATTTAAGAGGACGTTTGTTAGAACCTGTAATTGCACGACCACGACGACCGTTATCAAGTAGCGCATCTACCGCTTCTTGTAACATACGTTTTTCGTTACGTACAATAATGTCTGGTGCTGCTAAATCTAGTAGACGCTTAAGACGGTTATTACGGTTAATAACACGACGGTAAAGGTCATTTAGATCAGATGTCGCAAAACGACCACCGTCTAATGGTACTAATGGGCGTAGATCAGGTGGCAATACTGGAAGTACTGTCATGATCATCCACTCAGGGTTATTACCTGATTGGTGGAACGATTCCATTAACTTAAGACGTTTAGTGATTTTTTTACGCTTAGTTTCAGAATTAATTGTTGGTAACTCTTCACGCATCTCAGCAATTAATTGAGCAAGATCAAGTTCACGAAGCAAGTCTAAAACTGCTTCAGCACCCATCTTAGCTTCAAACTCATCACCGTGCTCTTCTAGTGAATCTAAGTATTCTTCTTCACCTAATAACTGACCACGCTCAAGCGTTGTCATACCAGGTTCAGTTACTACGAATGATTCGAAGTAAAGAACACGTTCAATATCACGAAGCGTCATATCTAGCATTAAGCCAATACGTGACGGTAATGATTTTAAAAACCATATATGTGCAACTGGGCTCGCAAGGTCGATATGACCCATACGATCGCGTCGCACTTTAGTGAGTGTTACTTCAACGCCACACTTTTCACAGATCACACCACGGTGTTTAAGGCGTTTATATTTACCACATAAACACTCATAATCTTTCACTGGGCCGAAAATACGGGCACAGAATAAGCCATCGCGCTCAGGCTTGAAAGTACGGTAGTTAATAGTCTCAGGTTTCTTTACTTCACCGTATGACCATGAACGAACCATGTCTGGTGAAGCAAGACCAATGCGAATTGCATCGAATTCTTCGGTCTTATTTTGTTGCTTCAGAAACTTAAGTAAGTCTTTCACCTTAGCTCTCCTGTCGGAGTTAATCTTGAGGACGGATAATCTCGTCCCTACATTCTATTCAGCCGTAACAGATGCTGCAGCGTTAACTGCAGCATCTAATTGGCTTAATTTTCTTCCAACTCGATGTTGATACCCAGTGAGCGGATTTCTTTCAACAATACGTTGAACGATTCTGGCATACCTGGTTCCATTTTATGGTTACCATCAACGATGTTTTTATACATCTTAGTACGACCGTTCACGTCATCCGATTTCACTGTTAGCATTTCTTGTAGAGTGTAAGCAGCACCATAAGCTTCAAGTGCCCATACTTCCATCTCACCAAAACGCTGGCCACCGAACTGTGCTTTACCACCCAGCGGCTGCTGAGTAACAAGGCTGTAAGAACCAGTAGAACGTGCGTGCATCTTATCGTCAACCAAGTGGTTAAGTTTAAGCATGTACATGTAACCAACAGTTACTTGACGTTCAAACTGATCGCCAGTACGGCCATCATAAAGTGTAACCTGACCACTACGAGGATAGCCCGCAAGCTCAAGCATGTCTTTGATTTCGCTTTCTTTCGCGCCATCAAATGCAGGAGTAGCTATTGGTAAACCACCTTTTAAGTTTTCAGCTAGACGACGAATTTCGTCATCAGTGAAGCTAGCAATATCTACAACTTGGCGAGATTCGCCAATTTCGTATGCTTGCTTGATGAAGTCACGTAGCTCATGAAGCTCACGTTGCTCTTTCATCATCTCTTCAATACGTTCACCGATACCACGTGCAGCAAGACCCATATGTGTTTCAAGGATCTGACCGATGTTCATACGTGATGGTACACCTAGTGGATTCAATACGATATCTACCGTACGACCTTTGTCATCGTAAGGCATATCTTCTACTGGTACGATAGTCGAGATAACACCTTTGTTACCATGACGACCCGCCATTTTATCACCCGGTTGGATACGACGTTTAACAGCTAGGTATACTTTAACAATCTTAAGTACGCCTGGTGCTAAGTCATCACCTTGGGTAATTTTACGACGTTTGTTTTCAAACTTCTTATCGTATTCAGCTTTAAGTTCATCGTACTGTGCAGCTAGTTGCTCAAGCTCAGCTTGCTTGTCTTCTTCAGCAAGGCTTTGCGTAAGTACTTTTTCAGCATTTAGAGATGCAAGTTTATCTTCATCAAAACCAGCAGCTATAAGTAGCTTACGTGCACGGTCTAAAACGCCTGCTTCTAAAATACGGAACTCTTCGTTGAAGTCTTTCTTCGCTTCGCGAAGCTGCATGTCTTCAACTTCTAACGCGCGTTTATCTTTTTCAACACCATCACGGGTGAAAACTTGCACGTCAATTACAGTACCAGTTACAGAATTTGGTACACGTAAAGAGCTGTCTTTAACGTCAGACGCTTTTTCGCCGAAGATAGCACGCAGTAGCTTCTCTTCAGGTGTAAGCTGTGTCTCGCCTTTAGGAGTCACTTTACCTACTAGGATATCGCCGCCTTTAACTTCAGCACCAATATATACAACGCCTGATTCATCAAGCTTGCCTAGCGCAGACTCACCCACATTCGGGATATCTGCAGTGATCTCTTCTGGACCTAATTTAGTATCACGGGCAACACACTGTAGTTCTTGAATATGGATAGTCGTTAGACGATCTTCTTCAACTACGCGCTCTGATAACAAGATTGAATCTTCGAAGTTATAACCGTTCCATGGCATGAATGCCACGCGAAGGTTTTGACCAAGGGCTAAGTCACCTAAGTCAGTCGAAGGACCATCTGCTAACACGTCACCACGAGTAACCGGTTCGCCAACCATACAAGTTGGTTTTTGGTTAATACATGTATTTTGGTTTGAACGTGTGTATTTGGTTAAGTTGTAGATGTCGATGCCCGCTTCACCAGGAATGCGTTCTTCTTCATGTACATTTACAACGATGCGACTTGCGTCAGCATACATTACTTCACCACCACGTTTAGCAACGATAGTTACACCAGAATCTTTCGCTAGTGTTAACTCAATACCAGTACCTACTAACGGCTTATCCGCTTTCAATGTTGGTACTGCTTGACGTTGCATGTTTGAACCCATCAATGCACGGTTAGCATCATCGTGTTCTAGGAACGGGATAAGTGCTGCCGCTACAGAGATCACCTGTTGTGGTGATACATCCATATACTGCTGGTCCATGCGACCCATAAAGGTAGATTCACCTTTGTGACGACATGGGATAAGTTCATCAACAAACTCATTGGTTTCAGTTAAGTTTGAGTTCGCCTGTGCGATAACAAACTGACCTTCTTCAATGGCTGATAAATAATCAACTTCATCAGTTACAACACCGTCTACCACTTTGCGGTAAGGTGTTTCTAAGAAACCGTAGTCATTTGTACGTGCGTACGTAGACAACGAGTTAATTAGACCGATATTTGGACCCTCAGGAGTCTCGATTGGACATACGCGACCATAGTGAGTTACGTGAACGTCACGTACTTCAAAGCCTGCGCGTTCACGAGTTAGACCGCCCGGACCTAATGCAGAGATACGACGTTTATGCGTAACTTCTGATAGTGGGTTATTTTGGTCCATAAACTGTGATAACTGAGACGAGCCGAAGAACTCTTTAACAGCTGCCGAAATAGGCTTAGCGTTAATAAGATCTTGTGGCATTATTGCGTCAAGGTCACCTAAGCTTAAACGCTCACGTACAGCACGTTCAACACGTACTAGACCAACACGGAATTGGTTCTCAGCCATTTCGCCAACACTACGTATACGACGGTTGCCTAAGTGATCGATATCATCAACATCGCCTTGACCGTTACGAATAGCAATTAATACTTTCATAACAGACACAATGTCTTCTTTGCTTAATGTGCCAGGGCCTGTGTCTGTATCGTAACCAACACGGCTATTGAACTTCATACGACCTACAGTAGATAAGTCATAACGTTCTTCAGAGAAGAACAAGTTCTGGAATAAGGCTTCAGCCGCGTCTTTCGTCGGTGGCTCGCCTGGGCGCATCATGCGGTAAATTTCTACTAGTGCTTCTAAACGGCTGCTTGCAGAGTCAATGTTTAATGTATTTGACATGTAAGCACCGCTGTCCACTTCATTGATATATAACGTATCAATTTTAGTGTAACCGGCTTTAACCAATTCAGCCATTAGCTCTAGAGTTAGCTCGTCATTTGCATTTGCAATAACTTCACCAGTTGACTCATCAACATAGTTTTTAGCTACAATACGGCCAATGATGTACTCATGTGGTACTTCTAATTGCTTAATGCCTTTCTTTTCGATGCTCTTGATGTGGCGAGCCGTAACACGACGACCGCTTTCAACAAATACTTCACCGTCTTCGCTCTTGATATCAAAAGCGGCAGTTTCACCACGTAAACGCGAAGGTACAAGTTCCATAAGAACTTTGCCATTCGTTACTTCAAACGTAGTGTTATCGAAGAACATATCTAGGATTTGTTCGCTAGAATACTCTAGTGCACGTAGGATGATAGACGCCGGTAATTTACGACGACGGTCAATACGTACATATAAGTTATCTTTTGCATCAAATTCGAAGTCTAACCATGAACCACGGTAAGGTATAACGCGTGCGTTATATAATACTTTACCCGATGAATGGGTTTTACCGCGGTCGTTATCAAAGAATACACCAGGGCTACGGTGTAGCTGAGAAACGATAACACGCTCTGTACCATTGATTACAAAAGTACCGGTATCTGTCATGAGCGGAATTTCGCCCATGTAAACTTCTTGCTCTTTAATGTCTTTAACTGTGCCTGGTGCTTCTTTGTCCATAACAACAAGACGCAGTTTCACGCGAAGTGGAGCAGAATAAGTCACACCGCGAATTTGACATTCTTTTACATCGAAAACTGGCTCACCAATACGGTAACTTACGTATTGAAGCTCAGAATTTCCCGAGTAGCTTTTAATAGGGAACACAGAACGGAAGGCAGCTTCCAAACCATGATCGCCATCAGCGTCCGGCACTAAGAATTTTTTAAACGATTCTAACTGTGTAGACAGTAAAAAAGGTATATCCAAAACTTGTGGACGTTTACCAAAATCCTTACGGATACGTTTCTTTTCAGAATAAGAGTAAGCCATGGGGTTCCTCAGCTTGCTGATCTTTGACCCGACCTGTTCTTGTAAGAACAGACTTAACTGGCAGCTATGCCAAGATTTTACAACATTTAACTGTTGTTCTAATTAGATCCCACTTTAACACTAGCAAACTATAAAGCGTTGAAAGTAAAGAAAAAATCAGATTTTATTTGAGCTAAAAGAGTGCATCACTCTATAGCGCAAAAAGGCCGGTGATTAAATAATCACCAGCCCTTGCCTGATTTCTCAGGCAGCGAACTTAGCAAAAGCTAAATTACTTAACCTCAACTTCAGCACCAGCTTCAGTAAGATCTTTTGCAAGTGCTTCAGCTTCTTCTTTAGATACACCTTCTTTAACAGGTGTAGGAGCAGCTTCAACAAGAGCTTTCGCTTCTTTAAGGCCAAGGCCAGTTGCGCTACGAACAGCTTTGATTGCAGAAACCTTGTTAGCGCCAGCGCCAGTAAGGATTACGTCAAATTCTGTTTTCTCTTCAGCAGCTTCAGCAGCTGGACCAGCTACCATTGCAGCTGCAGCAGTTACGCCGAATTTTTCTTCCATTGCTTCGATAAGAGCAACAACGTCCATTACTGACATTTCAGCAATTGCGTCAAGGATTTGGTCTTTAGATACAGACATTACAAATTTCCTAATAATTAACGGACATTACGTCCAAATAAATTTTACACCGAAAGTGAGATTAAACAGCTTAAAATTAAGCAGCTTGCTCTTCTTTCTGTACACGTACTGCTTCAATTGTTTTACACAATTTGCCAGCAGACGCTTCTTTCATAGCACTCATTAAGCGTGCAACAGCTTCGTCGTATGTAGGTAATGTAGCAAGCATTGCTGCATCAACAACATTTCCTTCAAAAGCGGCCGTTTTAAGCTCGAATTTCTCATTCTTTTTCGCGAAATCTGAAAAGATACGCGCAGCAGCACCTGGGTGCTCTGATGAGAAAGCGATTAAGCTTGGACCAACAAATGAATCAGAAAGACACTCAAAATCTGTTCCTTCAAGAGCACGTTTTGCTAAAGTGTTACGGACAACTTTCATCCAAACACCATTTGCACGAGCTTCTTTACGAAGGGCAGTGATTGCGCCAACTGTTACACCACGAGAATCTGCAACAACTGCAGATAGAGCACCATTGGCTGCTTCGTTGACTTCAGCAACTATTGCTTTTTTGCCTTGAAGATTTAAAGCCATGGGTGTTACTCCTGGTTTAATGGGGATACCGATTATCGGATTCCCCTGTTCTACTCTTCCCTACCAAACAAGGTAGAGATGCTTTTTACGGCGAGAGCCAGAAGGATTAGGAAAAATCTATCTGGGGTCTACACCGTCTACGTAGGTGAATATTAAGGCCGAAGCCACCTACGGTCTTGGACGGAAGCCCAATTTATCGTTAACCCCGAAGGCTTAACGAAATTATGGACTTCAACCCGAATTCTTTACTTTGCCAATTAATAAATTAATCAACAAAATGGCGCGAAATTATAGTACAAATTTCACGCCATGTAAACACTGATTAAGCTACAGTTGTGCTTAAAGTGTTTTGGTCAACAGAAACGCCTGCGCCCATTGTTGTAGAGATAGTTACTTTCTTCAAGTAAACACCTTTAGCTTGAGAAGGTTTAGCCTTCTTAAGCGCAACAATTAGAGACTCAAGGTTTTGTTGTAATTGCTCTGCAGTGAAATCAACCTTACCAATAGTAGTATGGATGATGCCATTTTTGTCATTACGGTAACGTACTTGACCTGCTTTAGCATTTTTAACTGCTTCTGCAACGTTAGGCGTTACAGTACCAGTTTTAGGGTTTGGCATTAGACCACGTGGGCCTAAGATTTGACCTAGTTGACCAACAACACGCATAGCGTCTGGTGATGCAACAACAACGTCAAAGTTCATCTCGCCTTTTTTAACTAGTTCAGCAAGATCTTCCATGCCTACTAATTCAGCACCGGCTTCTTTTGCAGCTTCTGCATTAGCGCCTTGTGTGAATACAGCAACACGAACGTCACGACCAGTACCGTTAGGTAGTACAGTAGCACCACGAACGTTTTGATCAGATTTACGAGCATCGATACCAAGGTTAACGGCAACGTCAACACTTTCTACGAATTTAGCTGTCGCTAACTCTTTTAAAAGAGCAACTGCTTCATTGATTTCGTAATCTTTTGTTACTTCCACTTTTTCGCGGATAGTACGCATACGTTTAGTTAATTTAGCCATTTCTTAGTCCTCTACGTTCAAGCCCATCGCACGCGCAGAACCTGCGATAGTGCGAACCGCTGCGTCCATATCGGCAGCTGTAAGGTCAGTTCGTTTTGTCTCAACAATTTCTTCAAGTTGAGCACGAGTTACTGTGCCTACTTTATCAGTGTTAGGACGGCCTGAGCCTGACTTGATACCAGCAGCTTTCTTAAGTAAGTAAGCAGCAGGTGGCGTTTTCATGTCGAACGTAAATGAACGGTCACCGTAAACAGAGATCACTACAGGAACTGGAGCGCCTTTTTCGATAGACTCTGTACGTGCGTTAAACGCTTTACAGAATTCCATGATGTTTACACCGTGTTGACCTAGTGCAGGACCTACTGGAGGACTAGGATTAGCCATACCAGCGGCAACTTGTAGCTTGATTAGAGCTTCAACTTTTTTAGCCATTATAAATACCTCATTTGGTGGGTCTCAGCCTTGTGCGCGCGAGGACGCGTACTCTAACGGCTTCCCAGTTTAAAAATTGGTTTCGTACTTTTTGCACAGTAAAAATAAATTTTACCTTAATACAAAAAGGCCGCTGATTATAAGTTAATCAGCGGCCTTTTTCAAGCTTCATGCCAAAATTTAAATAAAAATTAGCGAAGCTTTTTTAATCAATTACTTATCTTGCTCAACTTGACCGAATTCAAGCTCAACTGGCGTAGAACGACCAAAAATAAGTACAGATACTTTTACGCGGCTCTTTTCGTAGTCAACTTCTTCAACTACACCACTGAAATCTGCAAATGGTCCGTCTGTAACGCGAACAACTTCACCTGGTTCAAATAATGTAGCAGGTTTAGGTGCTTCAGCATTTTCTTGAAGGCGATTAAGAATGCGTTCTGCTTCTTTAGGAGTTATTGGAGCAGGACGATCAGACGTTCCACCAATAAAGCCCATTACACGTTCAGTGCTGTTCACTAAGTGCCAGCTTGCGTCATTCATATCCATTTGTACTAATACATAACCTGGAAAGAATTTACGCTCAGATTTACGCTTTTGGCCAGCGCGCATCTCAACAACTTCTTCAGTTGGTACTAGTATCTCACCAAAGCTCGATTCAAGACCTTCGATTTTAATGTGTTCAGTTAACGTTTGAGCTACACGCTTTTCGTAACCAGAAAAGGCTTGTACTACATACCAACGTAACTTAATTTCTTTGTTCTCGTTCTCATCCGACATGGGATCAGATCTCCAATCCAGTTAAAAAGCCTACAGCGCGGAATAAAATGCCATCTAATCCCCAAAGGATAAGTGCCATAATCACTGTTGCAACCATTACAATTAATGTCGTGTGGGTAGTTTCTTGGCGCGTTGGCCAAATAACTTTGCGTACTTCAATTCGAGCTTCTTTAGCGAAAGCAAGAAAGTTACGTCCCTTAAATGTTTGCGAGGCAATTGCTAATCCGGCCGCTATTGCAACAACAACGCCGATAGCACGTAGTAGTACAGATTGATCTGCATACATGTGATTACCAACAACTGCGCCTGCAAGTAGCGCGATTGCTACTAACCACTTTACTGACTCCATCGCACTTGATGGTGTTTCTACATTCGTGCTCATAATATTATTACCTTAACTACAGACACAACAACCCTACACTACGGTAAGGTTAATCCATTAAAATCTAAACTTAAAAACAGACTTAATTTAAACCGGTTTTTAATCTCAGACTACTCAAACCACAAGTAAAACTGGCAGGGGCGGAGAGATTCGAACTCCCAACCATCGGTTTTGGAGACCGCTGTTCTACCAATTGGAACTACGCCCCTGCAAAGTGGATGCCTATTATACTTACGCAGTCCATTAACACAAGCCTAAAAGATACCCACATTGGAAAATCTCGGCATTGCATTAAAAAATCAATCTTAACATTGATTAAAAAGCAGTTTATGATTGTCCAAATTATAGGGACTCACAATTAGATAGGAAGTCTGTGAAAGCAATAAAAACAATCATAAGATATAAAATTATTAGCTTTTTATTATTATTTCATATTAGTTCTTATGCCCTGCCATTGTACTTAGATACATATACAAATGAACAAGGTTTATCACAAAATTCAATTACCTGCAGTACCACTGATGAAAAAGGGTTTCATTGGTTTGCTACCCAAGGTGGCTTAAACCGATTTGATGGGTATGAATTTAAGCACTATAAATTCAATCCTTCACAACCTAGTATTTCGGGAAATTGGATTACGGACTGCCTGAATTTAGGAAACGGCCACATTTGGTTTGCTACAACAAGTAATGGACTTAACTTATTAAATACTGAAACAGGAAGTTTTAGTGTTTTTAACCAGTACTCAACCCCTCCTATTACAAACGAACGTATTTCATCAATTTCTTCTAATTCGCCACAAATCATTTGGATTGGTCACGATAAAGGGCAACTTACTCGTTTAGATACATACACAGGTACTACCGAATTATTTTCTTATCAGGGCACGAATCACTTAAATGTTGTTTTTAAGGATGTGCTTTTTGATGATCAAAAAAACCTTTGGTTAGCAAGTAGTATCGGGCTGATTAAGTTCGATACACAAACACATCGGTTCGAACATATATCTAATAGCCCTGAACAGCTCTGGCAATTAAAAAAAGCAGCAAACGGCAAATTTATTATAGGAGGCAAGACTGGTCTAAGTGTTTTTGACTCAAACACACTCGCATTTTATAACTTTGAGCAACTCAAAAATGTTTGGGTCACAGATATACTTTTTGATGATGAAAAAAAATTATGGGTAAGCACTTATGGTCATGGTCTTTATTACCAAGCTACAGATAATTTATTAAGTAGCGAGTTTCGTCAACTTACTCACTCTCCAGATTTAAAACATGGCTTAGCTAACGATCACCTATTATCACTTTACCAAGACCCTCAAGGCATTATTTGGATTGGTACAGACGGCTATGGATTACATCGCTATGATAAAAGGCAGACTCAGTTTGGTCATCAAAAACATCAAAGCAATAACCCAGTTTCTATCTCGAATGACTTTGTAAGAGCAATACTTAAAGACAGTAACAACTTACTTTGGGTGGGTACGCGCGACGGACTTAACAAACAAACTGACACAGGATTTAAACGCTATAAAACAGAAAAAAATCAAGATATAGGCTTAACTAATAACAATATATTTAGTCTTTATGAAGATGCCAATAAACGCGTATGGATAGGCACATACGGAGGTGGTTTACTGCTTTACAACCCAATTAATGATAACTTTTCGGCTTTTACTGTGCAAAGCCATCAACTCAGTAGTAACCGTATTTATGCAATCGAAGGTGATCTAAGTGGTAATTTATGGCTGGGCAGTAACGAAGGCTTAACGCGATTTAATCCCGATACTTCACAGGTTACAAATTTTAAATACACCGCAGATAAAAATAGTATCTCAAATAATACTGTTTTTAGTATTACTTATGACAGCGACAATAACGCTATATGGACAGGAACCCGCGCAGGGTTAAATAAACTTTCTTTACATGATGAAACATTCACTCATTACCAAAGCGATCTTAAAAAGCCTAATAGTTTAACGCATGACATGGTTACATCCTTGCATTTACAAGATAAAAACACTTTATGGGTAGGTACTTTTGGCGGGCTCAATAAATTAAATATCCAAACAAACAAAGTAATAAACATTACAGAGTTTGATGGCTTACTTAACGATAATATTTTTGCAATTAAACAAGATAGCAGCGGTTACTTGTGGCTAAGCAGCAACCAAGGCCTAACCCGTTACGCTCCTCAAACCCAACAAATACAGCATTTTTTACCCGCAAACGGTATACAGCATCATTCTTTTATTTTAGGTGCCGCTTTTCAAGCAGATGACGGCGAGCTATTTTTTGGTGGTATTAACGGTTTTAATCAATTTGATCCGTTAAAACTAACCCTAGCAACTCAACCCCCAGAACCCGTTATTACAGACTTACTTATTTATAACCAGTCAGTCGCGACGCAGCAATATATAAAAAACAAGACCCAAACGGCTAAGCTTATAAGCTATACAGACAGACTCTTTTTTAAAGAAGAAGATGGTGTTATCGGCTTTAAATTTTCTGCTTTAAACAGTGCAGAGCCCCCTTCTCAATACCAATATGCTTACAAGTTAGCTGGGTTAGATAAGCAGTTTTTATACGCAAACAAAAACCAGAGGCAAGTTAGTTATTCTCAACTTCCCGCTGGAAGCTATCACTTTATTGTAAAAGTTAAAGATCAATACGGTCAATGGAGTGATGATAAAACAATGGTTGCGCTTAAAGTTACTCCACCTTGGTGGAAGAACAATGTTGCCTATGTCACTTACATCATTATCGTATTATTTATAATGTGGTTAATTATAACAGCAAGGTATAGAGCTAACGTTGCAGAGCAAGCAAACTTAAAAGAGAAAGAACTTAGCAACTTAAAAACCCAACTATTAGATAATGTTAGCCATGAACTTAAAACACCATTGAGCTTAATATTAGCGCCACTTGAGAGTTTACAAAAAAGCCATAAGGATTCAGACACCCAACAAAAACTAGCGATGATTCAACGTAATAGCTATAAGCTATTGGATCAAATAAACCAACTTTTACAGCTCAGTCAGCGCCCAAGCACAGCAGTGAAACACGTCACACCCTATGCTATAAAGCCGGTAGTTGAACAATTAATTGAAGATTTCACCCCTTTATTTAAACAAAAAAATATTACGTTCGAGTTTGAAGATTTAACACAAAAAACTATTCCCATTAAATTAGAGCTAAATCATACAATTTCTATTATCAGTAACTTATTGAGTAACGCCCAAAAATACACTCCAAACACTGGCAAAGTATTACTTCAGCTATTAACTCAAAAACAAACATTAATCATCACAGTCTCAGATACTGGTGTTGGTATAGATAAAGAGCACCTTGAAACCGTTTTTCAACGATTCACACGTATAGATACGAGTAATCAAAGCGGTAGCGGTATTGGCTTAGCGCTGGTGAAGCAGCTAGTTGAGCAATATGGAGGAACTATTGAACTTAAAAGTGAATTAAACAAAGGCAGTTGTTTTACTGTTTCACTCCCAACAACTCAAATAGACGAAACCTCTAACCTTACTGCTCTTGCTGTGTCTAAAAACAATAATTTATGTGCAGTAAAAAGTAATAAGATTCTTATTATTGAAGACAACGATGAAATGCGTGATTTAATAACGTCACTATTTATTAGTAGCTTCACGTGTATAAGTGCAGCTAACGGAGAGCTAGGTTTAGCTTTATGTAAAAACGAAATGCCTGACTTGGTAATAAGTGATGTAATGATGCCTGTTATGGATGGCTATCAGTTTATTAAAGCACTGCGCAGCGACACGGCTATTAGCCATATTCCGGTGTTATTACTTTCAGCAAAGGCAGATACGCATAGTAAATTAAAGGGCCTAGACTTACTTGCTGATGACTATTTGAGTAAACCTTTTGAGCCGCAGCTGTTACTCAGCCGCGTTCAAGGATTATTAACGATTAGAGAAGTACTTAATCAACATTTAAAACAACAACTACCTGCTTTATCACAAACAGCCCAGCTCGACCCACAAATGGCGCAAAGTAAAGATTATGTATTTACCGAGCGTGTAAAAACAACAGTAAAAGAGCATTACCAAGACGAAGCATTTAGCGTAGAAGAATTTGCAGCATCGCTCTACCTTAGCCCTCGCGCTTTACAATTAAAAATGAAAGCCTTGTACAACCTAACACCAAGCGATTACATTCGAAATATTCGTTTAGAATTTGCACAAGAGCTTTTAAAAAATAGTGAGCTTGCAATTGGTCTAGTAGCACAGCAAGTTGGCTTTAATTCACAAAGCTACTTTGCCCGGTGCTTTAAAGCAAAATATGATATGTCCCCAAAACAGTTTCGTGAACAATCCTGATAAATTTCGCCTGTGTGACTAAATATTTCGCACCAGTACTATTATTAACCTACTGATTTAACTAAATTAACATGAATTTAAATATTAAAGGAAATGCACCATATTTCCCTTGAGCGTATTAATTAAGGACAGTCATATGTTAAAAGCACCACAAAAACTATTATTAACGGCACTATTAACTACCACTCTGAGCGCTTGTCAAAGCACCTCCACAAATGTTACCTCAGGTCAAAATTCACCAGACATAAACACTGTCGCCCAAGAACAATACAATGGGCCTAAAGCTCGTATTGCTGTTGCACGCTTTACCGACAAATCAAACAACTCAAAATGGTGGCGTAAAGAAATAGGCGACGGTATGGCTGATCAATTAACTACGGCACTCGTATCAACAAATCGCTTTATTGTTTTAGAGCGCCAAGCGCTTGATGCTGTTTTATCAGAACAAGACCTAGCAGCCTCAGGTCGCGTTAGTGCATCATCGGGTGCCGCTTATGGTGAGATTGAAGGCGCTGAAATAGTCGTTATTGCAGCCGTAACTGAATTTGATGACGATAGCTCTGGTGCAAGTGTTGGCAGTGGCGGCTTTATGGGCGATGTATTTAGCTCTGTATCAGCTGGTTTTTCAGGTTCTCATATGGCAATTGACCTACGCCTTATCGACACACGCACATCACGAATTTTAGCAGCAACAAGTGTTGAAGGGGGCAGTAAAGATTTTGACTTTACTGGAGCCGCAACCAACTTTGGTGGCGCACTTGTTGGCGGTAATATTAGTGGATGGTCTGATACCCCTAAAGAAAAAGCCCTTCGTGAAGTTATTATTAAAGCGGTTGAGTTTTTAAAAACTAAAATTCCAGATACTTACTATCGCTATAACAGTAACAACACTTTAGCATCGGGTTACACTGCGCCGCCACCGGCAGCTGTACAAGCAAAAACAGCCAGCAAGAGTGCTGTAACAGTCGATGTACCAACCCATAGAATGCCACATTATGAAAAGATGGATTTAGCAATGTCGCGTCTAAGCTTAGTATGTTTGGGTTACCTAAGAAACCAGCCTGATTACGAAGAATTTGAAACACAGGATGTTGAGTACGATCGTAAAACAGTTATCGCACTTCGTGAGTACCAACAAGACAAAAAACTAAAGGTAACGGGTTTGGCTGATGAAACAACTAAAAAGTCACTTGATGATAGTGGTTGTATTGCTAAAACGAACAAATCAAGCCTCGAAAGTATAGGCAACATGTTTAAGTTTAATTAATGGCTTTGACTTGGGTAGCTAATAAAAAGAGCTACCCAAGTACTCACTATCTAGTTAGCGCCTTTAACAAGTGGCACTCCGTTATTACCTACCGGAATATAAACAGTTGTATGATTAGGTGACTCAGCCATTTTTATTTGTGCATTAATAGCTTCATGTTGAATGTAATTAGCTGTTAGTGTTGCGTTAATGATCTTCTGAGCTTGAGCAATCCCTTTGGCTTCTTCAACCCTAATTTCAGCGTCTTTTTTGGCAATCTCTTTTTGTGTTTCTTTTTCCGATAATAGCTGCTGAGCTGCCAACTTTTTCTCAACTGCATTAGCAACAATATCGGGGTAATTAATATTGCCTACTACAACGTTTGCAAGTTTAAACGGCGTTGTCGATAAATAACTTTGCAGGCGCAGAGTCACTTCCTTCGCAATTTTCTCACGATTTGTTTTAAGCTCGCCACTATCGTATTTTTGTACTGTATCGCGCACATACGTTCTAAAAGTTTCACGTACAAAGCGTTTATACCAATTTTCGGCGCCGTACTGCTCTACCACGGTTTTAACAGAGCCACTCTCAATAGCAATAACAGCATGAAAATCAAATTTAATATTTAAATCATCATTCGCTAAGATTCTAAATGTCTCGGTATATGTATTAGGTCGCATATCGATGTTTACCACTTCATTTCGCAGTAATGACATACCGTAATTAGATGGGCCCTTCATTGTTCCTTGATAACCACCTTCACCAAATACACGCGGCTTTTCGAATACGTAGCCTTCTTCACCTGCGGGTGTGCTTGGGTTAGTACATGCAGTTAATCCAAAACCAACGACTCCTACAACCAATGCACCTTTAAATAGGTTATTAAACAATGTTTGTGTCCCGGAGTTTCTTGCTCTCATCATCTTTCCTTTAATTACTTTTTAATATTGTATAAACGTCACTTAACAAGCTTGAAGCACCAAATCTAAATGTATTTGCTTGCAAATAATCATCACCCATTATTGCGTGTGCTAGCGCTAAATAATCACTGGCATCGGCAACAGTTTTAACACCGCCGGCAGCTTTAAAGCCCACACGTTTATCCGAGTTTTTAATGGCTGTTAGCATAATTTTTGTTGATTCAAGGGTTGCATTAATGGCCACTTTACCCGTACTGGTTTTTACAAAATCGGCACCACCTTCAATTGCCAATTGAGTAGCCTGCGTTATTAGCGCTTTGGTTTTTAGCTCACCGCTTTCTATTATTACTTTTAGTTGCGCGCGCGACCCACATGCTTTTTTACTTTCGCTTACATAGCTAAGTACTGTTTGAACATCGCCCGCTATGAGTTTTTTGTAAGGAATAACCAAATCAATTTCGTCAGCGCCGCGCTCTATTGCAATAAGTGTTTCGTTAATTACATCACTCAGTGGCGCATCACCTGTTGGAAAGTTAGTGACCGTTGCAACTTTTACGTGGTTAAGCTCACGTGCTGCGAGTGCTATTTTTGCATCATCAACAAAGTCGCTATAAACACATACTGCGGCAGGCGTGCCCAGCGTCGGGTTTATACTATCAACAAGCGCTTGAATGCTTTTGGTGGTATCGCTGGTGTTTAAGCTTGTTAAATCCATCAGTGCGACTGCTAATGCGGCATCTTTTTGGTGTTGTGTCATTAGAGCTCCGTTGCTTATGTAATACCAATTTTATTAAAAACATGATCATTTTAGCGTATTAAATAACTCACTAACTACGTTAAAAATTATTTATATAGAACAACTATGTATCATAATTTTAGCCTTGTTATTGAGCTATTTTCTCGTCGCTATAATAGATCACTAATTTAATGCAATTGGTATAAGTACAAAATTTGATATGCCTCCATATTAACAAATTAAACCAAACTCGCTATAGCTCATAACCAAACACTATAAGCTGTTTATTTTACTTGTAACTCGGCGCAATCCCTTGTTAACTAACTCTTAGGCCTAAAAAGCCCACCTATTATAACTTTTGGTTATATCAACTTGGTTTTAATTATTTTTTACTTATTGATAGCCGCTATATTCTGCTTATCAGAATAAAGCGTTTTCTTATATTTGAATTTGTTTAGGGGTCTTATTAACGTGCAGTATTTACCTATCTTTACCAAACTCGACAACAAACCAGTATTGGTTGTTGGCGGTGGAGAGGTCGCATTACGCAAATGTCGCGCGTTTTTAAAAGCGAGAGCGAGCGTTACTTTAGTAGCGCCTTGGTTTTGCGACGAACTAAAAGAACATGCATATAATAATGAAGTAACGCTTATTGATGCTTATTTTGATGAATCGCATCTCGATGGCAAAATGCTTGTTATTGCAGCAACCGACCGCGATGAAGTAAACAACAACGTATTTGAACTTGCCAATGCCCGCAATGTATTTGTAAACGTGGTTGATGACCAACCTAAATGTACGTTTATATTCCCATCCATTGTTGACCGCGATCCAATTACGATTGCTATATCAAGTGCAGGCACAGCGCCGGTACTTGCACGTCGCTTACGCGAAAAGCTCGAAACCCTTATTCCGCATCATATTGGCCCTCTTGCAACACTTGTCGGTGGCTTTAGAGACAAAGTAAAAAAACGCTTTAAACATTTTTCAGACCGCCGCCAATTTTGGGAAGGCGTGTTCGACTCATCTGTCGTGAGTAAAGTGCAAACCGGTGATACTCAAGCCGCACAGCAGCAATTAGAGCAAATGCTAGATGCAAAAGCAGAACCTGAAGGCGAAGTATATGTAGTAGGTGCAGGCCCAGGCGATCCAGAGCTTTTAACACTTAAAGCACTGCAACTTATGCAACAAGCCGATGTGGTTGTATACGACTTTTTAGTGTCTGACGAAATTATGGAATTAGTGCGTCGTGATGCTGACCTTATTTGTGTAGGCAAACGTTTAGGCGATCATAGTGTTGTTCAAGACGACACCAACCAAATGCTGGTCGACCTTGCTAAACAAGGCAAAAAAGTGTGCCGCATTAAAGGTGGCGACCCGTTTATTTATGGTCGTGGTGGCGAAGAAGTACAAGTACTGGCTGCTAACAACGTAAATTATCAAATTGTACCGGGTATTACAGCCGCTGCAGGTTGTAGTGCGTATGCGGGTATTCCGCTTACGCATCGTGACCATGCACAAGCTATTCAATTTGTAACTGGCCACTGTAAAAAAGACGGCCAAGAACTTGATTGGCAATCGCTAGCAAAAGCAAATCAAACGCTTGCTATTTACATGGGCGTAATTAAATCGCCGCACATACAAAGCGAGCTTTTAAAACATGGCCGCAAAGCCGACACACCTGTTGCCATTATCGAAAACGGTACACGCAAAAATCAGCGTGTAGTAACAGGCCAACTAGGCGAACTTGCCGACTTAATCCAGCGCAACAGCATTATATCGCCTGCGCTACTCATTATTGGTGAAGTAGCCGCCCTGCACTCGCAACTAGCGTGGTTTGGGAAAAACGAACAAACAAGCAGCTTTGCACAGCCGCTAACAGATGTATCAAATACATAACCGAATTTTAAATTTGTAACTTTTAATCATTTTAGTAGGACGACTAACAATGGCTTTAACTCACCTTCAGCAACTAGAAGCTGAAAGTATCAAAATCATGCGCGAAGTCGCCGCTGAGTTTGAGAACCCAGTAATGCTTTACTCTATTGGTAAAGATTCGTCGGTACTTTTGCACTTAGCGCGTAAAGCATTTTACCCTGCAAAAATTCCGTTTCCGTTATTACACGTAGACACCAATTGGAAGTTTCGTGAAATGATTGAGTTTCGCGACCGTATAGCTAAAGAATACGGTTTTGACCTACTGGTACACAAAAATCCAGAAGGCATTGAAATGGGTGTAGGCCCGTTTACGCATGGCTCGGGTAAACATACCGACATAATGAAAACCCAAGGCTTAAAGCAAGCACTTAACAAATATGGTTTTGATGCTGCATTTGGTGGCGCACGCCGCGACGAAGAAAAGTCACGCGCAAAAGAACGTGTTTACTCGTTTCGCGACAAACACCATCGCTGGGACCCTAAAAACCAACGTCCTGAGCTTTGGAACACTTATAACAGCCAAGTTAATCCGGGCGAAAGCATTCGTGTTTTCCCGTTATCTAACTGGACTGAGCTTGATATTTGGCAATACATTTACCAAGAAAACATCGACATGGTGCCGCTTTACCTAGCAAAAGAGCGCCCTGTTGTTGATCGCGATGGCACCCTAATTATGGTTGACGATGAGCGTATGCCACTTAACGAGGGTGAAGTACCGCAAATGAAATCTGTACGTTTTCGTACACTAGGCTGCTACCCACTTACCGGTGCAGTTGAGTCAACAGCAAGTAACCTAACCGAAATTATTGAAGAAATGCTGCTATCTACGTCATCTGAACGTGAAGGTCGTGTTATTGACCATGATTCAGCAGGCTCAATGGAGAAGAAAAAACGTGAGGGGTATTTTTAATGTCTAGCCAAAATAACGATACATTTAACGAAGTAAAAGAAATAGGCATAGACGCCTACCTAGCACGCCAACAAGACAAAAGCTTATTGCGTATGCTTACGTGTGGCAGCGTAGATGACGGTAAATCAACATTGATTGGCCGCCTACTGCACGACAGCCACCAAATTTATGAAGATCAGCTAGCTGCCCTTCATAAAGATAACGAAAAAGTAGGTAATGCAGGTGAAGATCTTGACCTTGCATTATTGGTCGATGGCCTACAAGCTGAGCGTGAGCAAGGTATTACCATTGACGTAGCGTACCGTTACTTTTCAACGGCTAAGCGTAAATTTATTATTGCCGACACACCTGGGCACGAGCAATACACGCGTAACATGGTAACAGGTGCATCAACAAGCGATGTCGCCATTATTTTGGTTGATGCGCGTTACGGCGTGCAAGTACAAACCAAGCGCCATAGCTTTATTTGTGACTCGCTTGGCATTAAGCAGTTTGTTGTTGCCGTTAATAAAATGGATATCGTTGATTTTGACGAAACCGTGTATGAAAAAATTAAGGCCGATTACCTTAAATTTGCTGAGCAACTTAACGTATCAAACATTAAGTTTGTGCCTATGTCGGCGCTTAAAGGCGACAACGTAGTAACGCGATCTGCTCATACACCGTATTACACCGACAAGCCGCTACTTGAATTACTAGAAGATTCGCCAGCAGCCGAAACAGATACAGGCTTTGAAGCGCGCCTACCGGTGCAATATGTAGTGCGTCCTAACTTAAACTTCCGTGGTTTTCAGGGCACACTTACGTCGGGCAAGATACACGTAGGCGATGCAATAAAAGTATTACCGTCGGGTAAAACATCAAGCATTAAAGAAATTGTTACTTTTGATGGCAATTTAGATAGTGCTGAAGCAGGCCAAGCAATTACCGTTACCCTAAATAACGAAATTGATATTAGCCGAGGCGACGTAATAGTACCTGCAAATTCAACGGCCGTTGTTACTAACCAGCTGCAAGCTAAAATTGTGTGGATGCATGAGTCGCCATTAGTATTAGGTAAAAGCTATAACCTAAAGCTAGGCAGCAAAAACACTTCAGCTATTGTTACAAAAATTGATTACACAATTGATGTGAACACGCTTGAACATGGCACTAGCGACTCACTGCAGTTAAACGAAATTGCGATTGTAACACTTGAACTAACCGAAACTATTTTGGCAGACGAGTACCACAGCAATCACGAAACAGGCTCGTTTATACTAATCGATCGCTTATCAAACCTAACGGTTGCTGCGGGCATGATTGAACAAGTACTGCAAAGCCAAGCACAGCAAAGTAACTTTAGCGAATTTGAAGTTGAATTTAACAGCTTAGTACGCAAGCACTTTCCGCATTGGCAAGCGCTTGATATTTCTAAGTTATAAGTTAACTTTAGCCTGTTAGGAATTTAAAAGCATGGTAGAACAGCTCGTTTTAACAGGCATTATGCTTACCTTAGTCGGGTGCCTTTTTGGCACCCGTATTAATCCAGCATGGTTATTTGTAAGCGCAATTGGCACCAGCTACTTAGCAGGGCTAATCGATCTTGAAAGCATGTTGATTAATTATGCTAACCCGTCGCTTATCACCTTAGTACTATTGGTGTTAGTGTCGACCGCAATAGAAAAAACCACCCTAATTCAAAAGTTAGCGCAATCGCTATCTAAAGGTAGTTTAGTAAAATCGGTAACAAAATTGGGGTTATCAACCGCCTTTTTATCGTCGTTTACTAACAATACCGCCGTTGTTGCATCGCTTATTACCGCGATAAAAGACAACCCTAATCACTCCCCTTCAAAGCTATTATTACCGCTGTCGTACACTGCTATTTTGGGCGGCACTATTACGCTTATTGGTACATCAACCAACTTAATCGTCAATGGCTTTGCAGTTGATGCGGGCATGGAACCGCTGGGCTTTTTTGACTTTACCTTAGTGGGTTTAGGCGCGTTAAGCGTAGGCCTAATTACCATTTTAGTGATGCTTAAATACTTACCCGACAACGGTAAAAGCGACCAAGAAGTCGTGCCTTTTTACCTAGAAGGCAAAGTACAAGCAAACTCAAAATTAATAGGCCAGACCGTTGAAGAAAACGGCCTGCGTGATTTAAAAGACTTATTCCTCGCTGAAATCATTCGCGATGGCAGCCGCATTTGCGCAGTCACCCCGCAGCAAATTATTCAAAAAGATGACGTGCTGCTGTTTGTAGGTGACATAAAATCGGTGCCATTACTTACCCGTTTCGACGGCCTAAAAGTAGTGCACGAGAATCATCAAAAAGACATAGAACACTTAGTAGAAGTAGTAGTAAGTCAGTCTTCAAAATTTATTGGCAAAACCGTAAAAGAAGCCCGCTTTAGAGAGCAATTTCATGCTGCTGTTATTGCCATTCGCCGTGGTCACGACCGCTTACAAGGTGGCCTTGGGCAAGTGCAACTACAAGCTGGCGACTCACTTATACTCGCACCAGGCAAAAACTTTTACACCTTGCCTAACTTAAAGCGCGAATTTGTGTATATTTCAGGGTTTGACTTACAAGCCCACCTTGCACCTAAGCAATCAAATATTGTGCTACTGTGCTTTGCCGCAGTACTGGGTTTAAGTATTATTGGCATAGTGCCGCTGGTTAAAGGCTTATTAGTATTACTGATTGGCTTAATGCTCAGTGGCACCATAAAACTTAACGAAGTAAAACGCCGTTTTCCTATCGAGTTATTAGTGGTAGTAGGCAGCGCCATTGGCCTTGCCAAGTTAATGATAGGCACCGGACTTGCCGGGCAAATATCCAGCGCCCTATTTATGGTACTTGGAGATTTTGGCCCATACGGCGCATTTATTGCCATATTTTTAATGACCGTATTATTTACCGAGCTTATAACTAATAACGCAGCAGCTGCCTTGTCGTTTCCTGTTGCTTACTCACTCGCGGTTGGTTTTAATGTAGACCCGCTACCGTTTATTATGGCGGTTGCCTTTGGCGCATCAGCCAGCTTTATATCGCCATTTGGGTATCAAACTAATCTAATGGTTTATAGCGCGGGTAACTATCGCTTAAAAGATTACATAGTGATGGGCTTACCCCTTTCTATTATTTATTCAATCACGGTATTAACCTTGATCCCGCTGGTATTTCCGTTTTAATACCTGCGCTCACAGCATAAGAGACATTCACTATGGATGAAAATATAGTTTGGCATAACTACGCAACTACAAA
This sequence comes from Pseudoalteromonas sp. RB2-MNA-CIBAN-0110, assembly GCF_040309305.1. NCBI lineage: Bacteria > Pseudomonadati > Pseudomonadota > Gammaproteobacteria > Alteromonadales > Pseudoalteromonadaceae > Pseudoalteromonas > Pseudoalteromonas sp. RB2-MNA-CIBAN-0110. The sequence continues at coordinate 30,381 of NZ_JBEOOQ010000019.1, forward strand.
AGCACAGCGTAGTGAGCAAAAAAAACATAAGCCCGCTATTTTATGGTTTACCGGCTTTTCAGGCTCTGGCAAAAGTACTGTAGCAAACGCATTAGAAGCAGCGCTTAACCAACAAGGTACGCACACTTACCTGCTTGATGGCGACAACGTACGCCACGGTTTATGTAAAGACCTAGGCTTTAGCGACGAAGACCGCATTGAAAACATACGCCGCGTAGGCGAAACCGCTAAATTAATGACCGACGCAGGCTTGTTAGTGCTTACTGCGTTTATATCGCCCTTTAGAGCAGAACGCGACATGGTGCGCAGCCTAGTAGACGAAGGCGAATTTATTGAAGTATTTATCGATACCCCACTGGATGTATGCGAAAGCCGCGATCCAAAAGGCTTATACAAAAAAGCCCGCGCAGGGGAGATAAAACACTTCACGGGTATCGATTCAAGCTACGAAGTGCCAAACAATCCAGAAATAATTTTAGATACAAGTAAAAACACCCTAGACCAATCGGTTACACAACTGATAACGTATCTAAAACAAAAGCACATAATATAGGTTAACCCCATGAATCAAACCGAACTGCTAGAAGAAACCCTCATCCTTGCCCGCAAAGCAGGCCAAGCGATAATGGGAATTTACGAAAAGGATTTTAACGTTGAGTACAAAGCCGATGAAAGCCCCGTAACCGACGCCGATTTAGCAGCTCATAAATTGATTGTGGCAGGGCTTCAACAGCTCACACCCGACATTCCAATACTCAGTGAAGAAAACGCCGACATAAGCTGGGATGTACGCCAAACATGGAAAAGCTACTGGTTAGTTGACCCAATCGACGGCACTAAAGAATTTATTAAAAAGAACGGTGAATTTACCGTAAACATCGCCCTAATTAAAAACGGCACTCCTATTTTAGCCGTAGTAGATGCACCTGCCCTTGGCGTATCGTACTTAGCCGCCGAAGCTATTGGCGCATTTAAAGATAAAGGCGATGAGCGAATTGAGCTTAAAGTAACAACTAAACCTAACAAAGGGTTAATTCGTGTTGTAGGTAGCCGCTCGCACCCATCACCCGATTTAGCCGAGTTTGTGAAACGCTTTGATGACGTTGAAATGGTGTCTAAAGGCAGCTCACTAAAGCTGTGTTTAGTAGCTGAGGGCAGCGCCGATATTTACCCGCGCTTAGGTCCAACCTGCGAATGGGATACAGGCGCAGGCCATGCCATCGCCGAAATAGCCGGTGCTAAAGTGACTCAACTTGATGGCAGCCCGCTTATTTACAACACCAAAGATGAATATTTGAACCCGTATTTTATTGTTTCGGCTTTAGATGAATAAAAGCTGAGAGTTGCGAGCTGTTAGCTACTAGTAGCTCGATGTAAACTAAAACACCGTAGGTTGGGTTGAGTAAAACGAAACCCAACAAGTATATACTTTTCATAGGTGTACTCTTTGAATTAACACTTGAAAGCTAAACCATATGCACCACAGAAGCGGAACTTACCTTATAAATCATTCGACTTCCTAACTTTTATCAGCCAAATCTCAATCAACTATGTAATCAATATTCTATTGTTTGTTTTCATTTAAGTTGATAAAGTCCAACTTTTTAAACAAGGATGTAAAATATGAATCATATATCTAAATACTTTTCGATACTTACTACTCTATTAATATTGTCTGGTTGCGCATCAAAATTGCCAACAAAAATCATCAGTGATGTATCAACAATTAACCTTCCGGCTCTTAATCAAGAGGCTGAAGTTGAAATTGGAGACACGTTACTCGAAAAAAGTATTGCATATACTTACGATGGGCTAGAGTTATTTTCAACGATTTCTGATGGCGGATATGCGAGAGAATATATAATGACTCCACATAAACTGCCTTACATTAAAAAAGACAAAAATGGCGATAAATATTTTGAAGCATCTTCAAATAACTATTACGTAGATGACAAAACCTTCGGTCAAAGAGTCCCGCTCTATAATGAATTTTTGATATTAAAAACCGATGGCTCCTTGGATTTAACAGGGTATTTTGACCTTACCAGCGCAGACCCCGTTGCAACACCAAACCCTAGTTTTAGAGTTGGTAAACTTGTAGATATCTCACAACCAAGCTTTAAACAAGAGTTAATTTATAATGGTAAATCTGGAAGTACATTAAAATTTATGTATCGTGAGTTTTCTAAAGATCTTGCTCGTCCTAGTTTCTCTCAAGAAGTTAACTATGACCTTGCTGAAAGCAATATAGTAGGCTTTAAAGGCGCACGCATTGAAATATTAAATGCCACTAACACTAAGATTGAGTATAAAGTCCTTAAATCTTTTCCAAATTAATAGCCTATAGACCGATCAACGCGGTAATTTTTGAAATTGCCGCGTTGACTTAGAGCGTAACAAATTTGTAGTCGATAGTATCTAGCCCCTTATATTAACTTTTTGGTAACTCAAAATTAAATCCAGCATAATGATTAAACAACTTTAAGATAGCTTCAGCTTCCTCCCAACCATCACAACATCCAGGACTTAAACAAATAGTGATACATACAGAGCCAGAGGTACTCAAAACACCAACAGCCTCTGCAATACTCTTTAAGCTACGAGTTGGGTTATTATCCTTAAAATTTTGTTTAGCAAAGTAGTCCAGATCAATATTTATAATTACAGAGCCTGAAAAGTTAGCTAATTGATATAAAGAGTTAGTAACATTATCTGCACTTAGTTCCACTGCAACAGATTCATCAGGTAAATTTGCACCGTACCCATGTGTAACACATAGTAACGAGTTAATTTTGTCCCTATGAATACCTTCAAAAATATATAAATATGTATCCCAAGTAATTACTGGTGTTTTACATAAGTGCTCTGGAGATGAACGATTTATCTTATCTATATACTCAATAACTGAGCTTGATTTTGGATCTGGTAGCCGCATTACATCTTTAGCTTCAACCATTCCAGCATCATAATGAGCATCAATATGAACGAGAGCTATATTCGAGCATTCACTAATACTGTTTTCCCAACACCATGAAGCTGTTCGGTGATTATCCATAAAGAAAACATTTTCCTGTTGGTATAAAAAGTTTACTTTAGTCGCTCCCGATGCATTGCGCCCTTTAAAAGGGATAATCCACTTTCCTGTTTCCACTTATTTACCTCGCTAATAACTCTGTATGCAAAAACTAAATAGAGTCAAAATTAAAATCTGAGCTTTGGAATTTTTTTTGCGTTTTCTATTTGCGAAATACCCTTCAGTGTTAGGCCTTGTTTTTAGTTTAGGACGAAAGCCAAAAAGAATGATCTAATCCAATTTACTAAGTACTTACCCCTCATTGAACGCTTTTTAAAAGCGACAACCCTTAACGATTTTGCTGGGCGATAAAAGCAAGCGAGTGCTGATTAAATAAGTCAGGGCGCTCTACGTTACAAACATGGCCGCAATGGTGAATAGTTTGCAGTACGCTATTTTTATGACGCTTAACCATTTCTTTAACAGGGCCAAGGAACATATGATCTTCTTTGCCCATAATGTACAGAATGGGAATATCAATGTCTTTTTCTTTGAAGTACTGCATTAAGGGGTTTACGTCCATGGCTAATTTAAACCATTTTATAAACTCTTTTTGGCACAAGCGTTTTGCTTCACGAACAAACAAAAGTCGAGATTCTTTATGGCGCTTTTTAGGCATCATAATAAAAGCAAATAAGCGATACAGCCACATATAAGGCAAGAAGTGTTTAAAAGTATTACCTAAATAAACCAATGTATTACTGCGAGTATTAAAACGAGTGACCGCTCCACCTAGCACCATGCTAGAAACATATTGCGGCGCAATTTCAGCAATATTTCGAATAATAATTGTGCCCAATGAAATGCCAACAAAGTGTGCGCTGGTGATATTGTTATGATCTAACACATCGATAATGTCTTTAGAGACATTATTAAATGAATAATTATTATCAACAAAGTTTTGTACTAAGTTATTCGATTTACCGTGACCACGAAGATCAAGCAACAACACATTATATTCTTTTTTATAGGCTTTAAGCTGACGAAACCAAATTGCCGAACTACCACCGGCTCCATGGACAAATACAACCCATGTTTTACTGGTTTCGTGCGCAAAAGTAGTATGGAAGAGAATGTCTTTGCTCATTGCAGTTAGTGGCCTATTTACTTCGTTTGGCATATTCAATTGCAGGAAGTATAACGGAGTTTAATAAAAATCTCTTATGAAGTTGAGATCAATGGCTTCTACTTAATAGCTTTTGGCAGCAGATTTTGATTTTTAAATGAAAACCAATAAAAATGACCTTCCCCTATTTTTACGTTATGAAAACCGCCTTCCTCGGCTTTTCTGCTAGCATGACGCTATAGCGTGTTGGGTTTCGCTCCAACTAACCAACCTACCCCGTACAGTAACTCTATAATGTGGCTTGCCATTTAAGGCTTTTGCTCACTTTTACACCACTGTTTCGTATTCATGACACTTACCCTCCAATTGAGTCTAATTAATTAGTCTAAAAATCTCTTCAAAACATGAAAAATGTCTCTAAAAACTATACCCTTCGGCGCAGTTATTATTTAAATAATGGATGAGCACACACACATGACAACATCTCAAGATGCAACGCTTTCAAATGCATCACCAAACACACACACAAATTCAAGCAAAAATTCAAATACAAAAACTAAATGGAACCTGCACGATACGCAGTGGACATTAAGTTTATTTGGTACCGCCGTTGGTGCGGGTATTTTATTTTTACCTATTAACATTGGTATTGGCGGTTTTTGGCCGTTAATTATTATGGCGTGTTTAGCGTTCCCAATGACCTTTTTTGCGCACCGTGGATTAGCGCGCTTTGTACTTTCATCAAAAAATAAAGATGCCGATTTTACCGACGTAGTTGAAGAGCACTTTGGTGTGACTGCGGGGCGGTTAATTTCCTTGTTGTACTTTTTATCTATATTCCCAATTTTGCTTATTTACGGTGTAGGTTTAACCAATACCGTTGATAGTTTTATGGTTAATCAAATGGGGATGGAATCACCTTCTCGCGTGCTACTTTCGGGCGTATTAGTTGCAGGCATGATTAGCTTAATGATGGGCGGCGAGCGCTTAATGCTACGTGCCTTTGCTATTTTAGTGTATCCGCTTGTGGGCATATTGTTCTTTTTATCACTTTATTTAATCCCTAGCTGGCAGATGCCAGATATGACGGTGCCTGAAATAGGCAGCTTTGGTAAAACGTTGTGGTTATCGATTCCTATTATTGTGTTTTCGTTTAGCCACGCAGCGGCTATCTCAAGCTTTGTAAATGTGCAACGCGGTCATTACGGCGAACAAGCTACACGTAAGTCTGAGGCGATTTTAAAGCGCACTAGCTTGCTACTTATTACTTTCGTACTGTTATTTGTGTTCTCTTGCGTGCTGTCGCTTACAGGCGAGCAAATGGCAGCAGCTAAAGCGGCTAACGTATCGGTTTTATCCTACCTTGCTAATATTACTGATAACTCGTTTATTGCCACACTTGGGCCACTTGTTGCCTTTATTGCTATTACATCGTCGTTTTTGGGTCATTTTTTAGGTGCACGCGAAAGCTTTACAGGTTTAGTAACTAAACAAACAGGCTTAAGCTCTGGCGTTACCGATAAAATTGGTGTGTTAATCATGTTTTTAGCTATTTGGTTTTGTGCTGTTAAAAACCCAAGTATTTTAGACATGATGGATCAGTTATCGGGCCCTATCATTGCGATGATTTTATTCATTATGCCAATGATTGCAGTTTATAAAGTACCTGCACTTAATAAATACCGAAATCGCTTTAGCACGCTATTTATATTAGCGGTTGGCTCGCTTGCTGTATTTGCACTTTTATACAGCATGCTTAAGTAATAAAACTGTTTATACAAAAGCCCGGCTACTTTTTAGCCGGGCTTTTTTGTGTGCTGTTTATCTCAAATTGTTTTTTTATAGTCGCTCTTCAGGCATGTTATAAATTAACTAGCTTAAAAATAAAACAATTATGCACTTTACTAAACAACTCCTACTTTACATAAGCTTGCTAACTACGCTTGTTTTAAGCCTCTTTGTTAAAGCCGATGACGCTCCCACTATTTTATCGATGAAAGAGCGCGCTACGTTTATAGATAAAATAACTGAGCTTAGAGTTAATACCTTAATGCCCTCGCTAATGAAGCAGCACAACACTGATATGTGGCTACTTATAAGTCGAGAATATAACGAAGATCCAATATTAAAAACAATGCTGCCTGCAACATGGCTTTCAGCCAGACGCACCACTATTTTGCTATTTGCACTTAATAAACAAGGTGGTGTTGATGCTTACGCTATTGCGCCTTATAAAATAGGTAACGTATTTAGAAAAGGGTGGGATAAACAAACACAACCAAGCCAGTGGGAAGCACTCAATACACTTATTGAGCAATACAAACCTCGCAACATTGCGCTTAATACTTCTACCGACTGGGCACATGCCGATGGCCTTGTGCTAGGCGATTACAAAACCTTAATGGCTAACTTGCCCGCCGCTTATCACAATAAAATAATTTCTGCAGAGCCGCTTGCTGTTGCGTGGTTAGAGCAACGCATTCCTGAAGAAGTTAAAATGTATAAACATATTGTGGCTATTGCCCATCATATTATTGCAGAGGGGTTTTCGGGTAAAACAATTACGGTTGGTGAAACAACTAGCGATGACTTGGTATGGTGGTTTAGAGAGCGCGTAAAAGAGCTAAAACTACAAACATGGTTTCACCCAAGTATTGCTATTCAGCGCGCCGATGCGAAATCGTTTAATCATGAAGAAAGCTTTGCCAATGGCTACGATGATAACGTTATACAAGCCGGTGACTTACTTCATGTAGATTTTGGGATTACTTATTTACGCTTAAATACCGACACGCAGCAGCATGCGTATGTGCTCAAAGAAAACGAAACGAGTGCGCCTAGTTACTTAGTTGAAGCACTAAAAAGCGGTAATAAACTACAAGACATATTTACCAATCAATTTGCGATAGGTAAAACCGGTAATGAGGTTTTAGCTGCAGCACGAAAAGCCGCTATTGATCAGGGATTAAAACCCACTATTTATACTCACCCTATTGGCTATCATGGCCACGCTGCTGGCACTACATTAGGTATGTGGGATTCTCAGCAAGGTGTACCGGGAGATGGTGACTATCCGCTACATTTAAATACGGCTTACTCAATTGAGCTTAACAATGCTGTGTTTATAAAACAGTGGAATAAAGAAATAAGAATAATGCTAGAGGAAGATGCTATTTTTGATAAAAGCGGTGTCTGGTATTTAAATGGCCGACAAACACAGCTATTGCTTGTAAAATAAAGCATAAAAAAAATGGCGCTCACTGAGCGCCATTTTTAGTTTAATTCGTTGCTATTATTCTGTATCTGGCAGGTTACGGCCATAGAATATTTCTTGCATTTCGCGAGTCAGTTTTGAGCGAATTTGTTCTTCTTCGCCCTCTGATAAATCTGCTGTCGAAATACCGAATAGGTACGTGTTTAAATCGGTTTCTTTTAACATCATTTTGGTGTGAAACAGGTTTTCTTGATACACGTTCACGTCCATCATTTGGTACGCTTCTTTTGTATCTTCTGTCATGAAGTTTTGAATCGAGCTAATAGCATGATCAATGTAGTGCTTAACACCGTTTATGTCGCGGGTAAAACCACGAACGCGGTAGTCAATTGTTACTACGTCTGATTCAAGGCTATGAATTAAGAAATTTAACGCTTTAAGTGGCGAAATAATGCCACAAGTAGACACTTCAATATCAGCACGGAATGTACAAATACCATCATCAGGGTGAGCTTCTGGGTATGTGTGTACACAAATGTGGCTTTTATCTAGGTGCGCAACAACTGAATCAGGTAATGGGCCTGGTGCTTCGTCAGCATCGTAATTTTGCTGCTCTTCTACTGGTTCTTCTGAAACCAAAATAGTTACACTTGCGCCTTGCGGTTCATAATCTTGGCGCGCTACATTTAAAATGTTAGCACCAATAATATCAACAACTTCACCTAAAATGTCGGTTAGTCTATCTGCACTGTACTGCTCATCGATATATTCAATATATTCTTTACGTTGTTGCTCGGTCTTTGCGTAACAAATATCATAAATACTAAAGCTTAAACTTTTGGTTAAATTGTTAAAGCCATGAAGTTTAAGTTTATCGAAGGGTTTGTTCATAATAAACCAACCTATAAATTAGTGGGTTCTGCACCTGCAGAATGAAAAGTTCGCGGATTTTATACGAATTTCCCTCGTGGAAAAAGCGTTATTTTGCTTGATCTTGCACAACTTCGTGGCTATGCGTAATTTCTACTGTTTTATCAAGCATTAATGCAACCGAGCAATACTTTTCAGCAGAGAGTGAAACCGCGCGTGCAAGGTGCTTTTCAGACACATTATTGCCTTTAACAACAAAGTGTAAGTTGATTTTGGTAAACACACGTGGGGCTGTTTCGGCGCGCTCTGCACTTAGTTGTACTTGTACATCTGAAAAATCTTGTTTGGCTTTTTTTAAAATACTAACCACATCAACTGATGAACAACAGCCAACTGACATTAAAACCATTTCCATTGGGCTTGGTGCTGCACTATCGCTGCCGCCATCAAACACAACATTGTGGTTAGAATTAGAACGACCAATAAACGTATCGCCTTCAACCCATTTTACATTTGCTTGCATTGTTATATCTCAAAAAAATATTTTCTTGATTGTAAGCAAGTTAGCCGTAGTTGCAAATGAAAATGCAACGCAGGGCTATAAAATGGCTAAGATTGTTGTGTTAAAGCGCTATCAAAGAGGTTTTTTACTAAACCTGCAAATTCATCTATAAAGGCATGCTGTTCAACCGTGACAGGCTGTGAGGTGATGCTGCTGAGGACTTCTTCTAAATCGTAAACTATGCCATCAACTTCGCGTACAATTTGACTACGCTGCTCTGTGTTGAGGTTTGTGTGCTGCTCGCAAATAAGCATCACATTTTGTGCAATAACGTCTTCGATTAATTCCATTACTGTTGGGGCACCTGGTTTTATTTCGCCTGGCTTCTCAAACAATGCTAAATTTTGAGTTAGATACATGATCAAATCATCGTACCCTTGCCTATCTAAAACCATTTTTGTACCACCTTTGTATAATTAATTATTTTTGATTTAAGCAGAAAGCGCTGTTGATTGCTAGCTTTGCGCGTTAGCAATACAAAAAAAGCAGCCGAAGCTGCTTTTATAATAATTAAGTAGTATTACTACTTAATCTATTTTTAAGCCTGGGCTTAGTGTTGCTGGCATAGCTACTTTTTCAAGCTCTACCGAAGCAACTGGATATGCACAGTAATCAGCTGCGTAATACGCACTTGCTCTGTGGTTGCCCGATGCGCCAATACCACCAAACGGTGCTGCGCTTGATGCGCCAGTAATTGGGCGATTCCAGTTAACAATACCTGCACGAATACGACGTAAGAAATGGTCGTAATCTGCAGCACTATCACTTAATAAACCAGCCGATAAACCAAAGGTTGTATCGTTTGCTTTATCAATGGCTTGGTCAAAGTCGTCAAAGCGGAATACTTTTAAAAGTGGTCCAAAATGCTCTTCATCTGGGAAGTCACTAATATTTGTACACTCAATAATACCTGGTGTTACAAAACCGGTATTAGCTGTGTGCTCAAGTTCTACTAATACTTCACCACCAAGCTCAACAAGCTCGTTTTGCGCTTTAACCATGCCTGCAGCTGCAGCTGATGAAATCATAGAGCCCATAAATGGCTGGTCTGCATCGTCATAATTACCTACTTTAATCGCTTTAGTTGCTGTGATTAAACGCTCCAGTATCACATCGCCTTTGCTACCAGTTGGTAAAAATAGTTTACGTGCACACGTACAACGCTGGCCACTTGAGATAAACGCAGATTGAATAATATCGTGAACAACCGCTTTAGTGTCTTCAACGTCAGTAATAATAAGTGGGTTATTACCACCCATTTCTAGCGCTAAAATTTTGCCAGGTTGACCCGCAAACTGTTCATGTAAAATATGACCAGTACGCGAAGACCCCGTGAAGAACAAGCCATCAATCCCTTTGTGAGCAGCAAGGGCTTTACCCGTTTCTACTTCACCTTGTACAAGGTTAATGACACCGGCTGGTAAACCTGCTTTTTCCCACAGTTTAAGCGTAAGCTCAGCTACTTTAGGAGTAAGTTCAGACGGTTTAAACACAACCGTGTTACCTGCTAAAAGCGCTGGCACAATGTGGCCATTAGGTAAGTGACCCGGAAAGTTATACGGACCAAATACGGCTACAACACCATGTGGCTTATGACGAATCATCGCACGGCCAAGTGGCATTGCGTTTTCTACGTCGCCAGTGCGCTCTAAAAATGCTTTTTCAGAAATGGCAATTTTACCAACCATAGCACCCGCTTCTGTGCGAGTTTCCCACAGTGGCTTACCTGTTTCTTGTGCAATAGTAATAGCGAGCTCTTCGCTGTTTTCTTTTAATTGCGCTGCAAATGCTTTAATTATTTCTAAACGCTCAGTAAAGCTTTTATCAGCCCATGCATAAAACGCTTCGCGCGCTGCATTTACTGCGGTGTCTACTTGCGCCGCAGTTGCCGATGAAGCCTGCCAAATAACGTCGTTATTTGCAGGGTTTACTGAATTAAATTCTGTGCCTTGGCCTTGTGACCATTGACCATTTATAAATTGTGCAGGATGAGTCATATACTTTCTCCTAAATTAAATCGTGGTTGCACTAACAATATCGCCAGTTTGCAAATGCAGTGCATCTGCTATTTCTTGCGATAAAATAAGGCTTTTTGCGCGCTCGTCAAATGTCATTGGTGCAACGGTTGCTCTAAAGTCATTAAGCTTTTCGTTAGCTAGTAACACCATGGTGTCGCCAGTCATTTCGCCAATTTCAACGTTAAAGTTACGTGCATTACGAATAGTCGCAATGTTATCTACTTTTGCTTCAACCGTTGGGCCGCCGTCAAAAATGTCTACGTAGCCATTAAACGTAAAGCCTTCGCTTTTTAATAACTCGATTGCTGGGCGAGTGTTGTCGTGTACTTTACCTATTACGGCTTGCGCATCTTTACTTAGCAAGTTTACGTAAATTGGGTATTTAGGCATTAATTCAGCAATGAAAACCTTTTGGCCAATACCTGTTAGGTAATCGGCTGTTGGAAAATCCATTGAGAAAAAGTGCTCTTCAAGCCACTGCCAAAAAGGGCTGCTGCCGTTTTCGTCAGACACACCGCGCATTTCTGCGATTACTGTTTGCGCAAAACGCTCTTGATGCTGTTTTATAAACATAAAGCGCGCTTTTGAAAGTAGCTTACCGTTACAATTTTTACGATAACCATCTTTTAAAAACAATGTGCAAAGCTCTGTAGCACCTGTGTAGTCGTTACATAGCGTTAGAATATCAACCGCTTTGTATACGTCTAATGTGCGCGAAGAGTGAATCACTTTACTTAAGTGATAATGATAAAATGCATCATCAAGCCCTACCGCAGCTTCAATTGCAGATGTTCCTACAACGTCACCGGTTTCGCTATCTTCAAGAACAAACAGGTAGCCTTCGTCACCAGGTTGTGACGTTTGTTTAGCAAAAGAGCTTACTGAATGGTCGATCTTTTTTTGCAATAGTTCTTCGTTTAATGGCAAAGACGTAAAACCATGCCCTGATTCGTGGGCAATTTTCAGTAATGCTGAATAATCATTTTGCTGGATTGGGCGAAGGATCATCATGAGTCCGCTTGCTCCCTTATAAATAACGGTAAATAGGAATTGCAGGGCAAGCAGTGCTTGCCCTTAATTGGTTGGCTTAAGTCGCTTATGCGTTTACTACGCTTGCTACTGCTTTTTCAAAGCGTGCCATACCTTCGCGAATGTCCGCTTCAGGAATTACTAAAGATGGAGTGAAACGTATTACGTCTGCACCCGCAACTAATGACATAAGGCCTTGCTCAGTCCCTGCCACTAAAAACTCTTTTGCACGACCTTTATATTGCTCGTTCACTACTGCACCAATTAATAAACCTTGGCCACGGATTTCGCTAAATACGTTGTATTTTTCGTTAACCGCAGTAAGTAGTTCATTAAATAATGCTGCTTTAGCTTTTACGCCAGCAAGTACTTCTGGGGTATTTACTGTATCAAATGCAGCTTCTGCAACAGCACACGCAAGCGGGTTGCCGCCATAAGTAGAACCATGAGTACCTACTTTAAGATGCTGTGCAATTTCAGTTGTTGTGATCATAGCGCCAATAGGGAAACCGCCGCCAAGTGCTTTAGCTGAAGTTAAAATATCAGGTACTATGTTTAAGCCTTGGTATGCGTATAAATCGCCAGTACGGCCAACACCTGTTTGAACTTCATCAAAAATAAGCAGTGCGTTATGTTTAGTACATAAATCGCGAACGCCTTGAGCAAACTCGTCAGTTGGTGAAACAATACCGCCTTCACCTTGAAGAGGTTCCATCATTACGGCACATGTTTTGTCGCTGATAAGCGCTTCAAAAGCAGCTAGGTCGTTGTAATCACAATGTACAATGTCGCCAGGCTTAGGACCAAAACCATCTGAATATGCAGCTTGGCCACCAACAGTTACGGTAAAGAATGTACGACCGTGGAAACCTTTGTTGAACGCGATGATTTGTGATTTTTCTGCGCCAAACTTATCAAGTGCAAAACGACGCGCTAATTTAAGCGCTGCTTCGTTTGCTTCTGCGCCTGAGTTGGCAAAGTAAACTTTTTCAGCAAATGTAGCATCAACCATTTTTTTAGCTAGGCGAAGTGCCGGCTCATTGGTCATTACATTTGATAGATGCCAGATTTTTTCGCCTTGCTCTTTTAATGCGCCTACTAATGCAGGGTGGCAATGGCCAAGACAGTTAACTGCAATACCACCAGCAAAGTCGATAAACTCTCGACCTTGTTGATCCCATACGCGAGAACCTTCGCCTCGAACAGGAATTACGCTTGAAGGTGCGTAGTTAGGAACCATTACGTGATCAAATAATTCGCGATTGACTGTCATTTTATTTCCTCTTAATTGTGAGCAACACAAAACATCAAAATAGGTGTTTGGTTAATATTTGTAACCAACTTTATAGGCAAGATCAGTAACCTGATAATTGCGCAAAATTGCTTTGTGGTTCAATTTTCAGACGCACATTATTTCAGAATTACTTATATCTGTCTCGTTAAAAACTTTCATGTATCCCTTGAAAATAAAGGGCTAAAGATATTATTTCATAGATAGTGAATAACTATTTGCATAGCTATTTATGCTTATTTTTAAACAACTAACCGCATGAGCACCAAGGCGCGCATGCTTTAATCGGCAAATATGCAATATAACAATAGAGTGAGAATGAATGGTTAGTCGCAAAAAAATTAACAAAAAATTCAGATTTTTAGTCAATTTGAATAGCTAAATTGGTAAAATTACTCGATTGGAGGGTTTTTAGTTCCGTTTTAGTGAACTTAAAGTACGAAAACCAGCTTAGAGTTTCATCAGGCTCAATAAGTTGATGCTCTTTTAAATTAAGATATTGAGAGTAGCAACGTGCCTTTAGCATTACTTCTGTTAACGGCAGTAATGTATCGCCTTTATCTATCCCATTTACTAGCTGCTGCATTACACCTTTAAACGGTAAATATTTAAAAGCCATTTTGTCTATTACTTTGGCGCTTACTTCTATCGACTTATTGCTAAGTAGAGTGGTTAAAAATAGCGGGTCGGGCTGTAGCTCTAATAATGCGGTGTGTAAATCTTTTTGGTTTTCATTTCGGGCTAACTGCACTTTGCGTTGCCATACTTTCTCAAACGTTTTTAAGTACAAGCGCACTAATGCAATTCGCCCTACATCTAAAAGCATTCCAAGGGTAAATGCATGTACGTCATTCACATTATTAATTTGTGCAATTTTTTGCGCAGCAATCGCGTTTGCCATTGCGCTGTCGCGTAGCCGGCGTTTTAATAATGAAAATGGTTCGGTGCTATGTGGCATCCAATGACGCGCAGCAAATGTAGGAATCACTAGCTGTAAGTTATCAAGGCCAATATAACGAAGGGCAAGCGATGGTTTATCTACTTTTACAGACGTGTTTTTACTACGTTGATTACGATAGTAAGGTAAATTAACAAGCGTTACTAATTCTCTACCCAACCAGCTTATATCATTAACCAGTGGCTCTAAACGCCCTACCGACGCCGACTTTACAGCTAATATATCGAGTATATTGGCAATGCCATCTTCAATACCTATAGTGCTGTGAATTACGCCATCTATATCTTCAAGCTGCTTATATATAGCTGTTTCAATTGTTTTGTGCAGTTGCTCACTCGCTTGAGCGCGGTACTTATGATGTGCAGTACTGCTTTGCTGGCGTTTATTCTGTGCGGCCACTTCAACCTGAAGCAAAGTGCGTTGCTTCATGGGTTCGCCGTAATCTATATCTAATGTATGGATGAAACCAATTTGCTGATGCGCAAAGCTGTGCCCAAGCAATAAGTCATGAGCCCGTTGGCTTAGTATTTTGGCAGTACGCTGCTGGGCTACAAGTTCAGTCATGACATCCATTAATAAAGTATTAAATGCTCTGTGTATTATAACATTAGAAGCGAGTTAAAAAGTTATCAAGCAGTTCTAAGCCTTGATCAGTTAAAATAGCTTCGGGGTGAAACTGCACACCTTCGATTGCTAGTTCTTTATGAAGTAACCCCATAATTTCGTCAAACTCGCCTTGCTCAGTCTGAGTCCATGCGGTTACTTCAAGTTCTTTAGGCAGCGTTTGTGCTTTAACCACCAAAGAATGATAACGACACACTGTTAACGGGTTAGCTAAACCTTTAAACACCCCTTTATTAGTGTGAACTATAGGTGATGTTTTACCGTGCATTACTTTTTTAGCACGTATTACATCTCCCCCTAAAGCTTGCGCGATAGTTTGATGTCCCAAGCAAATCCCTAAAATAGGATATTGCCCTTTTAGTTGCTCAACAACATTTAACGAAATACCCGCTTCGTTAGGCGTGCATGGCCCCGGCGATAACACGATGTGTTTCGGGTTCAACTGTTTTATTTGTGCAATGCTTAGCTCGTCATTACGTTTCACTAAAACGTCTTGATCTAAACGCTGAAAATATTGCACTAAGTTGTAAGTAAACGAGTCGTAGTTGTCGATCATCAACAGCATTACACAACAAACCTTATAAATTATTGACCACTTACTTCACACAAGTGGTACTAAGCGCTGCATTCTACCACTATTAATTAACCAACATAAATTAGCAAAAAGCGTTAAAAATTAACTATTTTAGCTAAAATGCTTAAAAGCCTTTAGCAGGTAATGGTTTACTTAACCTGAACTTTGGTTAAGAGATTTACTAACGTATTGAATCATGATGATGTTTAAATTTATTTTCTCTAGCCAGAGATTCCTTGCAGCTTGAGCAATAATATCGAACCCTAAGCTTTTCACGAGTAGTTAATACAACTATTTAAACTGTATACCCCAACAATAAATTATTGACTCCTAAAGTACGTGCGTTTATTGATCGCTCTATTAAATACTTTGGTGAAATACCTTACTGAGCAAAATAAACAGATTGTTTGCGCTACATCAAATTAGCGGCTCAATGGTTGAATTATATCTATGTAAGCCCCAGTGTATTATATGAAAGGCAGTAATTCACTTATACAACTCACTTACTTGTGAGCTCATTTATATCCTATTAAGGAGCGAATATGTTAGGCGAAGACCACTCATTAACTAATGACTTTCCAGAGTACTTAAAGACCATTGCCGAGTTAAATGAAAGCGATACTGAATTTGCAAAAAAAGCAGATAAGTACGACAAGCTAGATAAAGAGATTAGAGTGTTAGAACTCAAAGATGCGCCCATAAGCGATGAGCAAATGCATCAACTAAAGCACGAACGTACAGAATTAAAAGATTGGCTATACGAGCGTTTGCAGCAAGAGCAGTAATGCCACTAAAAAAAGAGCTCACTGATGAGGTGAGCTCTTTAGATCAACAATGGGTATTTTTTCTAAAACTTTACAAAACCACCTACTGGTTTCATAAATACAGTGCTTGGGCCTGCAAAGGCTTGCGCAAACTCTTTTGATAGTTGACTAAATACCGTTATTTTATCCATATCAACTACGCTTAAAAATAGTGGGCCACTTTTGTCCCAACCAGCAAGGTGCACTTTAGCAGCATCTTCATCTTGGTAACGCTCGTAAATATGTACACTGCGTTTGTCTTCACTTACTGTCCACTCATACATTAAAGTGCCCGCTTCACTTTTAGCCAAAGTAACTAATTGCGCCATTACCAATAAAAATTCATCGTATTTACCTTCTTTAATTTGGCCTTGTACTGTCCAGGTAACATGATTTTTCATTATGCTTTACCTAATTTAAACTGCGTTAAAATACTGTCTAACGTATCTACTAGTTGTTGATTTTTAGCATTATTAAGTGCATCAACATGAGGAGGCGCAAAGCGTCCTGTATCGTTATCAAAATACAGGCCTGCGGCATCTTTAAATTCATCACTGAGCGCTGCGCGACAAAAAATATTTGCGCCAATTT
Organism: Pseudoalteromonas sp. RB2-MNA-CIBAN-0110; assembly: GCF_040309305.1. Taxonomy (NCBI): domain Bacteria; kingdom Pseudomonadati; phylum Pseudomonadota; class Gammaproteobacteria; order Alteromonadales; family Pseudoalteromonadaceae; genus Pseudoalteromonas; species Pseudoalteromonas sp. RB2-MNA-CIBAN-0110. Next base: position 47,054 of record NZ_JBEOOQ010000019.1, read on the forward strand.
TTAAATCCCCACCATCTATACCGTAAGCGTCTTTTACCATTTTGCTTCCCAGTAACGATTTAGGGTTTACCGATACAACTAATGGCCCAGTATCTTTAAGCTCAAGCCCTAAATGACGCGACCACATAGTAATAGCCAATTTACTTTGTGCATAAGCCGCACTATCAGAAAGCTCAGTGTTACCTGTAAGTGCATTTAAGTTAACGCTTGATTGCGCAGCTGATGAGACATTAACCACTCGCGAATCATGACCAAGGACAGGTAATAATAGTTTTGTAAGAAGATATGGCGCAATCGTGTTTACAACAAAGCGAGCATCAAGGCCGTCAATTGTTGTAGCATCAACTAATTGATAAACGCCTGCATTATTAATAAGTACGTCGAGCTGGTTATTATTTTCGGCCAAGTCGGTTAATACAGTTTGTGCCAAAGTTTGAACTTGGCTCATATCGCTTAAATCAGCAATATAAGTGTGTGTACTCGCATTTGGGTATTGTTCGGTTAAAGCTACTTGTAGCGCGCTGAGCTTTGCTTGGCTGCGGCCATGTAATAATACGGTGTGACCTTGTGCTAATAACATCTTTGCAGTTTCTAGCCCAATGCCATCGGTAGCACCGGTAAGTAAAATTGTTTTGTTCATGTTGATCTCTCCTTACTTTATTTTCGCTATATTAGCACCCCGACTTACTGCTGATAATTAGGCCAATAGTTGAATCAGTTTATAGAATTAATTGATAAAGCTAAGCCTATGTTAGTTAATATAAAAGCATTCCTTTAAAAGGCAGGTGAGTGTTTAAGCTGAATGTTTTTTATGCTTTTATTTGAATTACCCAGTAATCATAACTATTGTTTTTAAACCCCCTTAATAGTAGTATTTATCATATAAATACACTTTTCGAGAAATAACATGAAAGTTTTAGTTACTGGCGGCATGGGTTACATAGGTAGCCACACATGTATTGCATTGCATGAAGCAGGTATTACACCTGTTATTTATGATAACTTGTCTAATGCAAGTGCGCGGGTACTTGACCAACTCGAAAAGATTACAGGTACTCGGTTTGAGTTTATTTTGGGTGACATTCAAGACGAGCAACAATTTAAACTCGCCCTAAAACATACTAAAGCCGAAGCTGTTTTTCACTTTGCGGCTTTAAAAGCCGTTGGCGAATCAACTGAGCAACCACTGCGTTATTATCAAAATAATGTGTCGGGCACATTAAGCATGTTACAAAGCATGCAAGAGGCAGGCGTTAACCATATTATATTTAGCTCATCGGCTACGGTGTACGGCGAACCAGACTACCTCCCTATTGACGAAAAGCACCCTATACGAGCAACTAACCCTTATGGTTGGACTAAAGTCATGGTTGAACAAGCCATGCAAGATGTATGTAATGCCAACAGTCAATTTATGGGTATTGCGCTTCGTTACTTTAACCCAGTAGGTGCACACCCAAGTGGTTTATTAGGTGAAAGCCCTAATGGTATTCCTAATAACTTAATGCCATTTATTGCTCAAACTGCAGTAGGCAAACGCGACGTGGTTAATATTTTTGGTGACGACTACGACACCGAAGATGGCACAGGCGTGCGCGACTATATTCATGTTTTAGATTTAGCGAAAGGTCATGTTGCGGCATTTATGCAACATAAAACAGATACCGCCTTCCATGCTTACAACCTAGGTACAGGGCAAGGTTATTCTGTGCTTGATATGATTAAGGCATTTAGCGCATCAGCCAATAAAGATATTCCGTATAAGATTGCACCACGCCGTGCAGGTGATATTGCCTGTAACTACGCCGATGCCACAAAAGCGCAAAACACACTTAACTGGCACGCAGAACTAACACTTAGCGACATGACAAACGACACATGGCGCTGGCAAACTAATTACCCAAGTGGGTTGGAGAGTTAATATGGCTTTATTAGAAAGTACTCACAGACGTAAAAATCCGCTAACGGGTCGTTGGGTATTAGTGTCACCACATCGTAATAACCGTCCATGGTTAGGCGCAACAGAAGCCGTTAACGAAAACGCACTACCAAAACACGATGACAGCTGCCCACTTTGCCCAAGTAATACCCGTGCAAATGGCGACAGTAACCCTGATTACAAATACACACACGTATTTAGAAATGACTTTGGCGCATTAACACCTAATGCAAGCGAGCAATTACAAAGCTTAGAATCAGACAGCGATTTATTTATTGCCGACGAAGCCAGCGGCGAATGCCGCGTAATTTGTTTTTCTCCAGAGCATAATAAAACACTACCAGAGCTTAGCCAAAACGCATTGCACGAAGTAGTAAAAACCTGGAAACAAAATTACACAGAGCTTGCACAGCAGTACGAATGCGTACAAGTTTTTGAAAATAAAGGCGAGATCATGGGTTGTTCGCAACCTCATCCTCACGGCCAAGTATGGGCTCACTCGCATTTATCAACCGAAATAGAAGCCGAAGATAACCAGCAGCTTGCCTATTATAAAAAGCATGGCACAGCCATGCTTGCCGATTACGCGCAAAAAGAGCAAGCAGATCAAACACGTGTTGTATTTGAAAACGAACATTGGCTTGTTGTTGTGCCATTTTGGGCTGCATGGCCGTTTGAAACAATGCTAGTAACTAAAGACAATATTCAAAACTTTAGCCAGCTAAACGATGCGCAAACCGACTCTTTGGCTCAGGCACTTAAAGTATTAACCACTAAGTACGACAACGTATTTAATTGCAGCTTCCCATACTCAATGGGATGGCACAATGCACCGGCTAACAGAGGCTCTGATGAGCAACATTGGCGTTTGCATGCACACTTTTATCCGCCGCTACTTCGCTCTGCTACTGTTAAAAAACACATGGTAGGCTACGAAATGCTAGGCGAAAGCCAACGCGATTTAAGCGCAGAAACCGCTGCTTCTATTTTAAAAGCAGCCAGTACAACACACTATAAAGATACAGCAGGACACACAGATGAAGCTTAACGAATTCCAACAACAATTTTTGTCACTGTATGGCGCGCCTGCTCAAGGTATTGCAGCAGCACCGGGGCGTGTAAACCTCATTGGCGAATTTACCGACTACAACGACGGTTTTGTTTTACCGTGTTCGTTAGAGTTTCGTACCCAAGTAATGTTTAAAGAGCGCGACGACAATATTATCACTGTGCATTCTTTAAATTACCCAGGCGAAAAAGACAGCTTTAGCGTTGATGAAGAAATCACTGAAGGCCAATCGCAATGGGGTAACTACATTCGTGCTGTTACTTACGTTCTTAAAAGAGCGGGCTACACACTGCGCGGCGCCGACCTACTAATTGACAGTAACTTACCGCAAGGTAGTGGCTTGTCATCATCGGCAGCACTAGAAGTTGCTGTAGGCGGTATGTTTAACCATATTGCACAGCTTGGTTTACCGCCAGAGCAAATTGCGCTATTTGGCCAAGAAGCCGAAAATGACTTTATGCATTGCCAATGCGGCATTATGGATCAGCTTATTTCAGCTAAAGGCGAAAATGGGCATGCACTATTAATCGACTGTGAAAACCTAGCAACTAAATCAGTTAAAGTTCCTGATGATTTAAATATTGTTATTGTTAACTCTAACTACCCGCGTAAGTTGGTTGATAGCGAATACAACCAGCGCCGTATTGACTGCGAACAAGCTGCTGTAAAAATGGGTGTAGAAACACTTCGCCAAGCAACCATGACTGGCTTGCAAGCAGTAAAAGCGACATTAAGCGAAAACGAATATAAACGTGCACACCACGTAATTAGCGAAAACGACCGTGTAATTGCAGCAACTACTGCACTACAAAATAACGATATGGATGCGCTTCGTACGCTAATGGCTGCATCGCATCAATCGCTTAAACACGACTTTGAAGTAACCGTACCAGCAACCGATGGCCTAGTAGTAATTTGTAAAGAAGCGATGGGCGATCGCGGCGCAGTACGTATGACAGGTGGCGGCTTTGGTGGCGCAATTGTATGTTTGTGTCGTGATGCTGAAGTACCACTAATTAAAGCAGCGGTAGAAAAGCATTACTTTGAACGCTTTAATTTAAATGCTGATATTTACGTATGTTCAGCAGGTTCAGGATTACAAATTACGTCTTTTTAAATAAACTTAAGGAATAAGCATGGCAAAGGTTAATTGGGGAATTATTGGGTGTGGCAATATAGCTCACACCTTTGCTAAAAGCATTGCGCATTGTAGTGATGCACAGCTTATTGGCGCGGCTTCAACGAGTATGCAGCGCGCTAAAGAATTTGCCACACCGTACAATATTCAAGGCTACGAGAGCTATCAAGCTCTTATGCAGTGCCCAAATATAGACGCTATTTATATTGCCAATACGCACGATCAACACTTTAAAACTATCGCCCAATGCTTAAAACACAATAAGCACGTGCTAAGCGAAAAACCAATTACCGTTAATGCTAAGCAGTTACAAAGCCTCACTAAGCTTGCCAAGCAACAAAACTGCTTTTTAATGGAAGGCGTTTGGATGCGGTTTTTACCAGCTATAGTAAAATTACAACAGCTCCTAAGTGAAGGTGTTATTGGTAATGTGCACAGTGTTAATGCCAACTTTAGTTTACCTGGCAGCTTTGCCGACACTCACCGATTAATGAACCCTGCAACAGCGGGTGGCGCCCTGCTCGATTTAGGTATTTATCCTATTTCGATTGCTGATGTGGTATTTAATAAAGCCCCAGAACACATCAAATCCTTTGTACATAAAAGCACAACCGGCGTTGATGAGCGAAGCACTGCCATAGTTGATTACGGTAACGGGCAATTTGCATCTCTTGCCAGCGCACTGCAGCAAAATGGCCCAACAGAAGCATGTATTAATGGTGAGCTTGGCTATATTCGAATACCTCAGTTTGTAGGTGCAAAAACGCTAGAGCTACACATAAACGACCAAGACCCTCAGTACTTTAAATACGATTTTAGCGACGATGAAAACTTTAAGTTTGAAATTGCACATGTCACGCAGTGTATATTACAAAAACAAACCCAAAGCTGTGTATTACCACTGGGTACTAGCTTACGAGTTATGAACATAATGGATACCTTACGAGCACAATGGCAGTTGCAATATAGCAATGCCATCGAGTCGGCTGAACTGACAAATTAAAAAATAAAAATACACAACAAGGACACACAATGACACACACACTCAAGGCGCTTTCAAAAGCCATATTACTTGCTACGTGCAGTTTATCTGCCAGTGTAGCTGTTGCTGAATCTAATAAACCAGAGCAGCTATACCCGCCAATCACTAGCGAAGTACTCCCAGAGCTTGCAGCTAAAGGTAGCTACAATGTAGGTGTGCAAACACTTGATTTAGTTAACCCTGCGCAATTTGACCCCGCTACACAAGGTCAAAAAGATCGCCCTTTAAAAGTAGAAGTGTGGTATCCGGCTGCAAATACAGCAAAAGCGCCACTTAGCAGCTACACAGATGAAACTCGCTCAGGTAAAGAGTTTACTCTGCAAGCCGATGCAATGCGTGATGTCGCCATTAATAATAAAGAACACTACCCTGTGATAGTGCTTTCGCACGGTTATACCGGTTACCGTACAATTATGTACTACCTTGGCGAGCATTTAGCGTCGCACGGTTACATTGTGGTAGCTATTGATCATACTGACTCAACCAATGCCGATGTTGATTTTAAAAATGCGCCGTTCTCTGGCTTTTTTAGCACGCTTATAAATCGCTCACGCGATCAGCAGTTTGTTATTAATTACTTTAATGAGCAAAACAACTTTGCAAGCAAGCAAGTAGATAAGAAAAGCGCAGGCGTAATTGGTTACTCAATGGGTGGTTATGGCGCGGTAAATACGATAGGTGGTTGTTACGCTTTTAATGAGCAAACTACAGCTATGTTTACGGGTATGAAAGACCCTGCTCAAATTGAAAAAGTACAGCAATTACTCAACAGCTGCGCTGGTGGGCAATACCAAAACCCAAAAGTAGACCCACGTATAAAAGCGATGGTGGCCTTTGCACCATGGGGCGGACAGCACGCTATATTTGATGCCAAAGCAATGGAAAATATTAAAGTACCTTCGCTTTATATAGCCGGTAACTTAGATGACATTTCAGGCTATGAAGGCATTAAAAGTCTTTATGAACAAACAGGCAGCAAAGATAAGTACATGCTTACTTACAAAAATGCACGCCACAATATTGCACCACACCCAGCCCCTGCTATTGCACAAAGCAGCAGTGAGCTAGATATAGGCCATTACTACGAGCCTTCGTGGTCTATGCGTACACTAAACGAAATCAACAAACACTTTGTACTTGCCATGATGGATTGCCACGTAAAAGGCATAGCCAGCGAGTGTAAATACTTAGATTTACCACAAAACGGCGACCAAGCTGTTGTTGATGGTAAACCGCTGCCACAGTGGCGCGGGTTTGATAATCGCTTTTCTACCGGTATGGATTGGCAACAAGCTAAACCTCACACCAAGTAATAATAAACTTTAAGCGGCTGTTTTAATCAATAGCCGCGTACGCCCTTAAAATAATGCAAAAATAAAACGCCTTTTATATAAAAGAGTTACCAGAAAATATTAGCGTGTTTATTTTTTAATCTGCTATTTTAAGAAAAAACCATTGCCATTAACTTCGGTTAAAGGCAATCTAGTCATATATAAGATAAGATAAATAACACAAATATCATGTCCAAATACATACTCTCAATTGATCAAGGAACCACAAGCTCTCGGGCCATCTTGTTTACAAAAGATGCAGACGTTTTTGGTACAGCACAACAAGAATTTTCGCAGCATTTTCCACAAAATGGTTGGGTAGAACACGACCCTAACGATATTTGGCAAACAGTGCTTAGCACTAGTCGCGAAGTGTTAACTAAAAACGATGTAAAGCCTGAAGAAATTATTGCCATTGGCATCACCAACCAACGCGAAACCACTTTGGTGTGGAACAAAAAAACAGGCAAAACAATTTATAACGCTATTGTATGGCAAGACCGTCGCACCAGTGACTATTGCGAAAGCCTAACAACTGATGAGCTTTGCCAAACGATAAGCGATAAAACAGGTTTATTGCTCGACCCTTATTTTTCGGCCACTAAAATTCGTTGGATTTTAGATAACGTTGAAGGCGCACGCGAACAAGCCCTTGCAGGTGAGCTCGCCTTCGGTACGGTTGACACTTACCTACTTTGGCAGCTAACAGGCGGCAAAGAGCACCGCACCGATGCAACCAATGCATCGCGCACCATGTTATTTAATATTCACACCCAGCAGTGGGATCAAGAGCTTCTAGAGTTATTCGATATTCCAGAATCTATGCTGCCAGAAGTAATGGATTCAGCTGACGAGTTTGGTTCAACCAGCGCTGATATTTTTGGCGCGCCAATTCGCGTATGTGGTATTGCAGGCGATCAGCAAGCTGCGCTTGTAGGACACGCATGTTTTGAACAAGGCATGGCTAAAAGTACATATGGTACTGGCTGTTTTTTAATGCTTAACACTGGCGAAAAAGCACTGACCTCAGAAAACCGCTTATTAACCACTGTTGCTTATAGATTAAACGGCAAGCCAACTTACGCCATTGAAGGCAGTATATTTATGGCTGGCGCAACTATGCAGTGGATTGTTGAAGGCTTAAAACTACTTAGCCATGCTGGCGAAAGTGAATCGATGGTTAAAGATGTCCCCCTCGATCATGGTGTATTTTTAGTGCCTTCGTTTACGGGTTTAGGCGCTCCTTATTGGGACCCTAATGCACGTGGCGCTATTTTAGGCTTAACACGCGATTCGGGTATTAGCACCATAGTTGCTGCAGCGCTGCAATCAGTTGGTTACCAGACCAAAGATTTACAAAAAGCGATGGAGCGTGATGGTCTTCGCCCAAGTGTGCTTCGTGTAGATGGCGGTATGGTAAAAAATAATTGGGTTATGACCTTTTTATCAAACATTTTAGGCGCAACAGTTGAGCGCCCAACTGTGACCGAAACCACTTCTTTAGGCGTAGCATATTTAGCTGGCTTACAAACAGGTGTGTACGAGTCGACTGAGCAGTTATCTAAAATGTGGACATGCGACCGTCGCTTTGAGCCAACCATGAGTGCCGACGAGCGTAACGACCTATACGCAAAATGGCAGCACTGCGTAGCTCAAGTATGCTTAACGAATAAAAACTGCCCATAGTAAATACTAAGTGGTTAAGGCTAATACTTTAACCACTTTGCTTTTTTAACTTAGCTAAATGCTAGATTTAAAAAGCATGCTTTACTGCTTTAAATTGAAAATGGATTGGCGTCAAAATTAACGAATAAAAATCTGGGTTTTCTATTGTCAAATGAAAACAGCAGCTTTATGATGCTTATGTCTTATTTATATTACAAATAAAAAGGTTAGCTCGGTGGAATTAGCAGATAACGAATATGACTTACTAGTCATCGGTGGCGGTGTAAACGGCACTGGAATAGCAGCTGATGCAGCAGGCAGAGGATTAAAAGTACTCTTGTGCGAACAATCAGACCTTGCCTGTGCAACATCTTCAAACAGTTCTAAGCTGATCCACGGTGGTCTGCGCTACCTTGAGCATTACGAATTTAGATTAGTAAAAGAAGCCCTAGCAGAGCGAGAAGTGCTACTTAAGAACGCACCTCATATTATGTGGCCACTTACTTTTAGATTGCCGCATCAAAAGCATTTACGCCCTGCGTGGATGATTCGCATTGGTTTGTTTATGTATGACAACCTAGCGAAACGCGAAACACTAGCGGGTTCTCGAAGCATTAAATTTGGCGAAAATAGCGTTTTAGAACCCTCTATTACCAAAGGGTTTGAATACTCTGATGGCTGGGTTGATGATTCTCGCTTAGTCGTTTTAAACGCCCTTGCAGCGCAGGAAAAAGGCGCCGTTATTACCACACAAACTAAGTGTATAAATGCTAAACGTGAGCAAGGTAAATGGCAGGTAACGCTTGAGCAGCAAAAGGGCAAAGCTAAATACACTATTTCTGCCAAAGGCATTGTTAATGCTGCGGGTCCTTGGGTAGCTAAATTATTTGATGAAGCCCTAACAGAAAAATCACCACAAAATATTCGCCTTGTAAAAGGTAGCCACATTGTAGTGCCTCGCATTCACGATGAGAAACAAGCTTATATTTTACAAAATAAAGATCAGCGTATTGTGTTTGTTATTCCGTTTGAAGATGACTTCTCACTTATTGGCACAACCGATGTAGAACACAAAGGTGAAGCACAAGACGTTAAAATTAGTGATGAAGAAATTGATTACTTAATTGATATTACTAATACCTACTTTAAACAACCGATTAAACGCGAAGACATAGTACATACCTTTTCAGGTGTACGCCCATTACTTGATGACGAATCAGTTAATGCACAAGCCGTTACTCGCGATTATAAATTAGAGCTTTCGAGTGATGCTAAGCAAACACCTCTACTGAGTGTGTTTGGTGGAAAAATTACAACTTATCGCAAACTTGCCGAAGCTGCGGTTAATAAGCTTGAAGACTTTTACCCACAAATGAGCAAAGCGTGGACCAAGCATAGTCCGCTCCCTGGTGGTGATTTTAGCTCTGTAGAAGCACTTAAATCAGAGCTAAACGCAAAATATGAATGGTTACCTGAAATAACACTTAAACGCTTTGTACGCACTTATGGTACTCGTGCTAAAAATATATTAGGTAGTGCAACTGGGTTGAGTGATTTAGGCCAAGATTTTGGCCATGGTTTATTTGCAGCAGAAGTAGATTACTTGCTAAATGAAGAGTGGGCAGAAAACGCATACAATATTTTATGGCGCCGCAGCAAATTAGGACTACGTTTTAATGAGGCACAAGTTGCTGCGCTCAATGATTACATTGAGCATAACCAAGCAGCTAAAAGCGCTTAACTATTAAGTTATAATAGCTTCCTGTTAACCCCTTTATAATTTAATTTTTATAGAGGGGTTTATTTTTTTGACTCTAAATTAAATAAATAATTAAAACCGCTAAGCGTCGCTGTTTTAATATCAAACTCAACACACTTCACACCTATTTGATTAAGCGCCGTAGTAAAACACTTATTCAGCTGCTTTGTGCCAATCACTACAACTTGTGTATCACTCAATAATTGCCATTCGCTAGCATGGCGAGCTGCTCGTACATCGCTGCCAATTAATACACCCGACAAATAGGCTTTGGCTTGTACTGGCGTTAACTCCTTTGAAAGCTGGCGTGTACGCACACTAAAAATACCATGTGCCAAGTTACCGCTATCACTACCTAAAGTTAGCTCACAGCCTTGCTCAAATGCTTTAAAATCAAACTCACCTTCTGCACAGTCGTTAGGAATTAAAACACTTTGATGACATAACAAATCATATAACTCGCCGGTCATGGCTGTTTTAAAGCAAATGATTTCGCCGTTGTTTATAAGCACCCATTTAGTATGTGTACCAGGTAAACATAATAATATTTTACCTTGTTGATACTCTGGATTTTGTTTTAAAAACCCTAAAATTTGCAGCTCTTCGCCGCGCATTACATCAAATAAGCTATTTTGCAGCGTACACTTTGTGCCTGGTAGCGCTTTAATTGTATGCCCATCGCAATCAAAGCTAACCGCAGCATTAAGTAGCCCTTCGGGATTAATTGGGCATTCTAAATAAGGCGTTTCGTGCCAGCCGATGCTTGAGGTAATTTGCCCTGCAATATATATAGGTAAACTGCCATATTCTTGCTTCCACACTGCAATGGTGTCGATTAGGGTTTGCTCAAAATTTTGATTCGCCTTAACAACGCCAGGGCCATCACGTTGTGCTAATAATTTAAGTGTTGATTGCGCTTGTACTTCGCACAAATAAGCACGTAAATGGCTCGTGCCCCAGTCAACAGCAATAAAAAGAGATGAATTAGCCAAGCTTTAAAGCCTCCCACCGTCGATTTTAATACTCTGCCCGGTGATCATACTGCTTTCATCGGCGGCTAAAAAGAGTGCCAAATTAGCAACATCTTCAGGGGTAACTAATTTTTTAAGCGCCATGGCTTCCATCCACTTAACTTGCTCTTCTTCGGTAAACCAGCTTGCTAGTTGACGGTCGGTGGCCACCCACCCTGGCAAAATAGCGTTAACGCGAATACCAAACTCGCCGTAATCGCGAGCCAATGCCTTAGTCATACCAATTAGCCCTGCTTTTGCGGTTACATAGCCTGCCATTTGTGGCTGGCCCATAATCGCGTTAATAGAGCTAAAATTAATGATACTGCCGGCTCCATCGCCTTTCATAAAAGACATAGCAACTTGAGAGGCAAAAAATGCAGGGTTTAAGTTTATTTGTAAGCACTGATCCCAGTCTTGCACTGTAACGTCTTCGCTCGCTTGGCGGCGGTCGTTCGCTACATTATTAACTAGTACATTAATGGCACCAAAAGCGGCGCATGCATCCACAAGTGATTGCTGAAGTGCATGAGAGTCAGTTACATCAACTTGCCTATACCATAGTTTTGCATTGGGTAAATCACGAATAAGCGATTGCGCTGCCTTATCATCAATATCTATAAATGCTACTTTTGCATTTTGGTCTACAAAGGACTTAACCATTGCTCTGCCAATGCCTGATGCACCACCAGTAATAAAAATAACTTTACCAGAAAGACTATGATATTGAGCTAGGGTGTTCAAATTCAACTCTCCATACAGCGCATTTTCAATTTTATTTAAACTCTTTATAAACTTACATTTACAGTATAAAGAGCCAAACTAAGTCGTTATTGCTGTGTTAAAATATTTAGCTAATTAAAAGTTTATATCATATCCTTGAGTACATTAATATGATATATGATATATAATAAAGCAATATATCAACTCGGAATCCTGCGCAATGAAAAGCCAACCCCGTCAAAATTTAACACAACAATTAACCCACGATTTGGGTTTTGCTATTGTGCGTGGTGTTTACCCTGTAAGCGAAGGCCTGCCTTCTGAAGCCGATTTATGTATAAAGTATGATGTAAGTCGCAGCGCTACCCGCGAAGCGGTAAAAATGCTCTCTGCTAAAGGATTAATTTCTTCTCGTCCTAAGCAAGGTATTCGTGTACTACCTGAAAGCAGCTGGAACATGTTTGATACCGACGTACTACGTTGGATTTTAAGCAGCAAGCCATCACTTTCATTATTAAAAGAGTTTACTCAAGTACGCGTTGCCCTTGAACCACAAGCAGCCGCTCTTGCTGCACTAAATGCAACAGCTGAACAACTCGCTGAAATTGATAACGCCTTAGCCCGTATGGCTGAAGCAGACGAAGGCTTAGACGATCCACTCGAAGCTGACATTGCTTTTCATACCAGCATATTAGTGGCCAGTAACAATCGCTTTTTTGTGCAGTTAACTGAGTTTATTAGTACTGCCCTTAGAGTAAGTATTCGTTATACAAACCACATTAAAGGTGTACCGGGCGCAGATGTTGCTAAGCACGCTGATATTTTAGAAACCATAAAGTCACGCGATCCTGAACGCGCTAAAAAAGCAGTAGAAACAATTTTAGAAGAAGCACTACAGTTAATTGAATCTAAATTAGTTTAATGTTAGTTCAACATATTGTATAAATATTAAGTTCATCAAATTTACTCTTTGCAGTATATTTTATGGACTTTTTTATTGCCTATAAGGCTTAATACCAATCCGCAATAATACTTAATCATTTTGCGGGGCTAAACGCATCGCTACCTGCGTTAAAAAATTCTCATTTACGACTGCATGGATGCAGAAGGTAGAGCAATGCAGGAGCAATTGCCGAGAACAACTAAATAGCGAATTTTTTGCCTAGCTACCAACACGTTTTTCCGCCCTCAAAATAGCTCATTTAATTAAGCGAATTGGTATAAATTACAGGCATTAAAAAATCCGATATCAGTCTCCTGATATCGGATTTTTAGTTATTTAAATCAGCTTAATAACTCTGGTTATTAACTGAGATAAAACGCCTTTTACAGGCTAGAATTACAATCCTAATTTCTTCTCAAGGTAGTGGATGTTAGTACCACCATTTTGGAAGTTTTCATCTGCAAGAATTCTCTTATGCAAAGGAGTATTAGTTTTAATTCCGTCAATTACTAGCTCGTTAAGTGCATTGCGCGCGCGGGCAATAGCTACATCACGGTTTTCACCGTAAGTAATTAACTTACCAATCATTGAATCGTAATGTGGTGGAACCGTGTAGTCAGCGTAAATATGGCTGTCCCAACGAATACCTAAACCACCTGCTGGGTGGAAACGTGTAATTTTACCCGGTGACGGGATAAACGTTTCAGGATCTTCAGCATTAATACGACACTCAATAGCATGACCACGAATAACAACGTCGTCTTGAGTGAATGATAACGGTTGACCCGCTGCAATTTTTAACTGCTCTTTCACTAAATCAATACCAGTAACCATTTCAGTTACAGGGTGTTCAACCTGAATACGTGTATTCATTTCGATGAAGTAAAACTCGCCGTTTTCGTATAAAAACTCAAACGTACCTGCACCGCGGTATCCAATTTCGATACATGCACGTGTACAGCGCTCGCCAATGAATTTACGCGTTTCAGCAGTAATTCCTGGTGCTGGAGCTTCTTCAACTACTTTTTGGTGACGACGTTGCATAGAACAATCACGTTCACCTAAATGTACTGCATTACCTTGGCCGTCTGCTAATACTTGAACTTCGATGTGGCGTGGGTTTTCAAGGAATTTTTCCATGTAAACCATGCTATTACCAAAGAATTGCTTAGCTTCTTGCTGTGTTAATGCAATTGAATCAATAAGTTCAGATTCGCTGCGAACAACACGCATACCACGACCACCACCGCCACCAGCGGCTTTGATGATTACCGGGTAACCGATACGCTTAGCGATTTGCATGTTGCGTTCTTTATCATCTGATACCGGACCGTCAGAGCCAGGAACACATGGAACGCCTGCTTTACGCATTGCTGCAATAGCAGACACTTTATCACCCATAAGGCGAATAGTGTCGCCACGAGGACCGATAAATACAAAACCACTTTGCTCAACTTGGTCGGCAAAATCAGCATTTTCTGCAAGGAAACCGTAACCAGGATGAATCGCTACAGCATCAGTTATTTCAGCCGCAGCAATAATGCGCGGAATATCTAAATAACTTTCAGTTGCTGATGGTCTACCAATACAGATGGTTTCATCTGCAAGCAATACATGCTTAAGATCGCGATCTGCCGTTGAATGCACAGCAACCGTTTTGATCCCAAGCTCTTTGCAGGCGCGCAATATACGAAGTGCAATTTCACCTCGGTTTGCAATGACTACTTTATCTAACATTAGAGTTGGCCTTTTAGGTTACGCTATTATTCAATGATGAATAGAGGTTGATCAAATTCTATTGGCTCGCCATTTTCAGCTAAGATAGCTCTTACTGTACCGGCTTTATCTGATTCAATTTGGTTCATCATTTTCATAGCTTCGATAATACAAAGTGTATCGCCAACTTTAACTTGCTGACCAACTTCTACATATGCTGGAGCTTCAGGAGACGCAGCTGAGTAAAAAGACCCAACCATTGGTGATTTAACTTGATGACCCGTAGGCTCAGCTGGTGCTGCTGCTTCAACAGCTACAGGAGCCGCTGCAACTGGTGCTGCTGGCGCTGGTGCATATTGCTGTGGAGCAAATTGCGGGTAACCTGGGCCAGCGCTCATGTTGTTGCGGTTAATACGTACTGATTCTTCACCTTCAGTGATTTCTAGCTCAGCAATACCTGATTCTTCTACTAATTCGATAAGCTTCTTTATCTTGCGAATATCCATTACACGACCCGCCTGTTAGTTTGTGTGTTAATTTAAATTAAATTGCGCTTTGCAACCGGCTCACAGCGGCATTCAATGCTGCGTGATAACCCATTGCGCCTAATCCACATATCACGCCTTGTGCCACATCAGAAAAATACGAATGATGACGAAAGGCTTCACGTGCGTGCACATTACTTAAGTGCACCTCAAAAAACGGAATATCAACACTCAACAGTGCATCACGTAATGCGACGCTAGTATGCGTAAATGCAGCTGGGTTGATAATTATGTAATCAACCGCTTGCCAAGCATCGTGAATTCGTTCGATGAGTGCTTGCTCACTATTACTTTGAAAATACGTTAACTCAACATCTAGACTATTAGCAGCACTGGTTAGCTCCTCCATAATCTCACTCAGCGTCTGAAAACCGTATTTATCCGGTTCACGTTTACCAAGCATGTTTAAATTTGGACCATTTATAACTAAAAGGTTAAATTTTGCAGCCATAATACGCGATATATCCTATAAGTAATGAGTTAAGCGGTTACTAACTAGTTTTTCACTTTTAAGTAAGCAGAAAAAGCAATGTAGCAACAATTTCTCACGTTAACCAACTATTATAGTGATTTCGACGTAAATAGCAGCAAAATACTGGTCTTATCAGTGTCGTGGGTACAAATATAAGAAGAATTAAGAAGGTGCCACTTAGTCAATTCAAGTGGCACTATTGCACTATTATTGTGCGCTGGCGCGCACAACTGCTAGGTGTTTAGCAAAGTCCTCAGCATTTAAAAAGCCCGTTACGCGCTGCATACTAAGCTCTTGTCCTTGAGTATTAAAAAACAAAATACTAGGTAAACCAAACACCGTGTACTCTTCCATTAGCTCAATTGTTTTATTATCACTCTCAGTTAAATCAATTTGAATAAGCTGATAGTGGCTAAACTCACTTTGCACTTTGGCATCAGGAAAGGTGTAATGTTCAAACTCTTTACACGCCACACACCAGTCGGCATACAAATCGACCATAACCATTCGACCTTCGTCGTTTGCTTGTGCAACTGCTTCTTTTAGTTCTGCTAAATCAGCAACCTGTTTAAACTCATTATTTTGTGAGCTTACCTGTACTGTTTGTACTTGTACTGGCCAAAAGTAGTTTTTAGTTAACGTAAAGCCTGTAATAACTAATAGAGTTGCAGCAAACCATAATGCAGTTTTTAACTTGCTTTGTGTTTGGCTACTTTGCCAATGATGTAAGTACAGTGCTGTTGCTAATGCAAGCACACCTGCCATTAATAATATAATGTCGGCGCTGATTAGGCGTTCAAGTAATATAAGCGGCACAACGAGCATCACAAAACCAAACAAGGTTTTAACTTGCTCCATCCAACCACCTGCTTTAGGCAGCAGTTTACCGCCAGATGTACCAAGTAATAAAAGTGGTAACCCCATACCTAAACTAAGCACGTACAGTGTTAAACCACCTACTAAATAATCACCACTTTGCGCTACAAATAAGAGCGCCGCCGACAGTGGCGCAGTAGTACAAGGTGATGCTATTAATCCCGAAAGTACACCCATTAAAAATACGCCAACGTAGTTGCCGCCTTTTTGGTTGTTACTTACTTGGGTTAGCTTGCTCATCATACTGCTTGGCAGTTTAATTTCGTACCAACCAAACATCGACATAGCGAGCAATACAAATAATAAACTAAAGCTGATTAACACAAATGGATGCTGTAAATACCCCTGCACTTGCCCACCAAGCGCAGCAACAACTAAGCCAAGCGCTGCATAGGTAACTGCCATACCTTGTATATATACAAACGACAACGCAAACGCTTTTTTAGTTGAAAGGTTTTGCTGACCCGCAATTAAGCTCGACAAAATAGGAAACATAGGAAATACGCACGGCGTAAAAGCAAGGCCTACACCAACAGCAAAAAATATGAGTAAATTAGTTATTAAACTCTGACTGGCTAATTGCTCAGTAAAAGTCAGTTCTTTTTCGGTATCATCCGAATTTGTTGTAGGTTCAGTCGTTGGCTCGTTGAGTGCTGCAAATGTACTTTGCGCTGTTGCCGCTTCATCTGTAGCGCTATTTTGATCTACATTTTTAATCTGTGCGCCACTAATTACACTAAGTGGAATGCTAATCACTTCTGGTGGATAACAAAGCCCTGCTTTTGCACAGCCCTGATAGCGAACTTTAACAACCGCTCCCTCAGTAATATTACTTAACTTACTAACAACGCTCGCGGTATTAAAAAAGACTTCTGTTTTACCAAAAAATTCATCTTCAATAATTTCGCCACTACCAGAGTCACCTACTTGGATGTTTGCGCCCTTGGCAATGATTTCTATTTTCTTTTTATATAAATAATAGTCTGGCGCTATATCCCAACCTACAAACAAGGTGCTGCCTTGCTGGTCAAAGTCAAATACAAACGCTTGGTCTACAGGTAAAAAAGTGTGTTGAGGAGGCCCAAGTAGATCACCAAGCACATTATTAGTCGCAGCCTTTACAGGTACGGTTAATAATGTAACCAACAATAAAAAGAAAAAACGCATTAATTCAGTACCTCGTCCATCCAATTAAAATACGCCAAATTTCCCGTAGAAACTTCTAAAACCTGAATCTCTGGCACTTCGTAGCTATGTAACTCTTTTATTGTTAGAAACACATCGTTCATTTTATCTGATTTCGTTTTTATAAGTAGCTTAGCTTCAGTTGCTTCTGCTACTTCGCCTTCCCACATATAAATAGAGCCCATGTTAGGTAAAATATTTACACAAGCAGCCAGCTTTTTTTCTACCAACGCCCTTGCAAGTGTGCGTGCTTCTGCTTCGTCTTTGCAGGTCGTAAAAATCATTTTAAAATGCGTAGTCATTATGAACCTATACTTATTGGACAGTGTCTATCATCATAGTATCTGATAGCCGATACAATGTGTAGACGCTAAAATATCAGTAAAATGACGATACCTATGCCCTAACCTTGAAAAGAGACCTCGTCACCCTCATTTATATTTCATCAACTCTTTTGAGTGTCATTATTTAGAGAGCGCTATGTTTAGATTTTTATTTGTGTTGTTTATTATCATCCCTATTATCGAAATCGCTTTGCTGATTCAAGTAAGCGACGTGATTGGCGGATTTGCAACAATTGCACTTGTTGTTATTACTGCGATTTTAGGTGCCAAAATGGTTAAAACACAAGGTATGGGGGCGCTGCAAAACGTACAAGCGCAAATGGCGCAAGGGCAAATGCCAGCCAAAGAATTATTTACCGGAATATGCGTTGTAATTGCAGGTGTATTACTCCTTACTCCTGGCATTATGACCGACGTATTTGGGCTACTATTATTAACCCCTGCAATTCGTAACAAATTGGCTGCAGGCCTTGCTAGCCAAGCAACTGTTAGAATGAGCGCAGGCATGCAACAAGGGCCATCGCCGTTTGCTGGGCAGCAACATGCTGAACGAGAGCAAGGGCAAATGGAACGACCAACCACTATTGATGGTGAATATGAGCGAAAAGATTAAAAATTTATCGTTTTTTCTCTTGGAATTTTTCACTCTACCCCCATTAATGAATGCAAATTAGAAAAGCTTTTTTCTGTACTGTTCAGAAACTGTTAGGAGAACTAAAAAACATGAACATTCGTCCTTTACAAGATCGCGTAATCGTTAAACGTCTAGAAGAAGAAACAAAATCTGCTGGCGGTATTGTATTAACTGGCTCTGCAGCTGAAAAATCAACTCGCGGAGAAGTTGTAGCCGTAGGTAATGGTCGCGTTTTAGAAAACGGTGACGTGAGAGCGTTAGAAGTTAAAGCCGGTGACACTGTGTTATTTGGCTCATATGTTGAAAAAGTTGAAAAGATCGAAGGTCAAGAGTACCTGATCATGCGTGAAGATAATATTTTAGGCATTGTAGGCTAAACCTACTTTTCGTTTATAAACATTTAAGAATTTAGAGGAATTTAAAACATGGCAGCAAAAGAAGTACTTTTTGCAGGTGACGCACGCGCTAAAATGCTAACTGGCGTAAACATCCTGGCAAACGCAGTAAAAGTTACATTAGGTCCTAAAGGCCGTAACGTTGTACTAGATAAATCATTTGGCTCACCAGTTATCACTAAAGATGGTGTATCTGTAGCAAAAGAAATCGAACTTGAAGACAAGTTTGAGAACATGGGCGCACAAATGGTTAAAGAAGTTGCATCTAAAGCAAATGATGCAGCCGGCGATGGTACAACTACCGCTACAGTACTTGCACAGTCTATTGTTAATGAAGGCCTTAAAGCTGTTGCAGCGGGCATGAACCCAATGGATCTTAAGCGCGGCATCGACAAAGCAGTTATTGCTGCTGTTGCAGAGCTTAAAGCGTTATCTGTTCCTTGTTCTGATACTAAAGCAATTGCACAAGTAGGTACTATTTCAGCTAACTCTGATAAAGAGATTGGCGACATCATTGCACAAGCAATGGAAAAAGTAGGCCGTAACAGTGGTGTTATTACTGTAGAAGAAGGTCAATCACTTGAAAACGAACTAGATGTTGTTGAAGGCATGCAGTTTGACCGTGGTTACTTATCTCCTTACTTTATCAACAGCCCAGAAAAAGGCACTGTTGAACTAGATAACCCATTTATTCTACTTGTAGATAAAAAAATATCTAACATCCGCGAATTATTACCAACATTAGAAGCGGTTGCTAAAGCAAGCAAACCACTACTAATCATCGCAGAAGACCTTGAAGGCGAAGCACTAGCTACATTAGTAGTTAATAACATGCGCGGTATTGTTAAAGTATCAGCAGTTAAAGCACCTGGTTTTGGCGACCGTCGTAAAGCAATGCTACAAGATATCGCTGTACTAACTGGCGGTACTGTAATTTCTGAAGAAATCGGCTTAGAGCTTGAAAAAGCAACAGTTGAAGACTTAGGCACAGCTAAGCGCGTAATTATTACTAAAGATGATACAACAATCATTGATGGTGCTGGTGAAGAAGCGGGTATTAGCGGTCGTGTTTCACAAATTAAAGCACAAATCGAAGAAGCAACATCAGACTACGATAAAGAGAAACTACAAGAGCGCATGGCTAAATTAGCTGGCGGTGTTGCAGTAATCAAAGTAGGTGCTGCTACTGAAATGGAAATGAAAGAGAAAAAAGACCGCGTTGAAGATGCATTAAATGCAACTCGTGCAGCGGTTGAAGAAGGCGTAGTACCTGGTGGCGGTGTTGCACTTGTACGTGCAGCTAGCAAGCTGGTTGATTTAGTTGGCGACAACGAAGATCAAAACCACGGTATTAAAGTTGCACTTCGTGCGATGGAAGCGCCACTTCGTCAAATCGTAACTAACGCTGGCGAAGAAGCATCAGTTGTAATTAACGCAGTTAAAGGCGGCGACGGTAACTTTGGTTACAACGCAGCAACTGGTGAATACAACGACATGATTGAAATGGGTATCCTAGATCCAACTAAAGTAACACGCTCTGCATTACAGTTTGCAGGGTCTATTGCGGGTCTAATGATCACTACTGAAGCAATGGTAGCTGAAATCCCAAAAGATGAAGCTGGTGGCGCTGATATGGGTGGCATGGGCGGAATGGGTGGTATGGGCGGCATGATGTAAACCGACCAATAGCAACTCACCATTGCTCATAAACACCCTAAACCCCATAAAACACTGTTTTATGGGGTTTTTATTTTAGTGAGAATACTCAAAAGTACTTATAAGTGATCATAAAGGCTCATATTTAGAAAGTATAGATTAGGGGTAACTAATTTGACAAAAGTCTAATTATTACTATATTTGACATTACATACCCCTAGTTATCCCCTAAAAGTGATTAAGATGACCTTAACTACTCTAGAAATTAAAAGCTTATCCTGTCCAGAAAACAAAAAGCAATTTAAAAAATTTGACTCTAATGGATTGTTTTTGCTTATTAAAGCTTCTGGAACAAAGCACTGGCGTATGAAGTTTATGTTTGGAGGAAAGCATCAAGAAATCTCTTTTGGAAAATACCCCATTATCTCCTTAAAAAAAGCTAGGGAGTTTACGAACGAAGCTCGACTCCAGTTAGCGCAAGGTATAAACCCTGCTGTAGAAAGAAGGAAAGCGAAAAATAAAAACAGCGACTCTCGCACATTTTTATCTGTTGCAATGACATGGTTTGATAAGCAAAAAAATAATTGGTCAGAAGATCATGCTCGTAGAGTTCATTCCAGACTTCTCAATGATACGAAACCTATAGCTAAAATTTCTATTGATGGAATAGATTCAGGTAAAGTTATTGCTCTGCTTATAAAGATTGAATCCACAGCAAACTCAAATAAAGCTCGAGTCATTTTCCCAATTTTAAATAGAATATTTAGTTATGCTCTAGCCCATAGGTATATAACGCTTAATCCTGTGCAGGGCTTAGCTTTAAATGACATTTTAACCCCTGCCCCAAAGTTAAAGCACTTTTCTGCTATTACTGACTCTGAAGCATTAGGAGAGCTAATTAGATCAATAGATGAAAAACAAACAGGTAACTTTTGTACTATTGAAGCACTAAAATTAATTCCAAGAATTTTCCTAAGACCTAAAGAGGTTCGTTTCTTAAAGTGGGAATACGTAAATTTCGAAAAACAAATTATTGAAATACCAGCTGATGATATGAAAAAAAGTAGACCGCATTTAGTACCTTTGTCGAGCCAGGTCATGGAACAACTCATTAAACTAAAATCTTTCACTGGCTACTCAAAATATTTATTTCCTAGTATTAAAAATTCAGATAGCCCTATAAGTAAGAATGTTTTGACAAACAGTCTTAGAAGTTTAGGTTATACGGCTGATGTTATGACTGCTCATGGCTTCCGAAGCTCTGCCTCAACAATACTTCATGAACAAGGCTGGCATCACGATATTATCGAAACCCAGCTAGCTCATCTGATAGGGACGTCGACCTCGAGAGCTTATAACCGTTCTATTTATTTAGCAGAGAGAATGAAAATGATGCAAAATTGGTCTAACTATTTAGAACAGATAAAATGTAGCTACAACCAAAACTGAAGTAATTACAGAGCCGAAAATTTACTATTAGCCTTATTAACCGGGAAGTCCACTACAGTCTGAATAGATTGAGATACAAAAACAATTCCTAGATTAGAACATAAGGCTGATTTTAAATCCCTTAAGCTTCAAAGCAACCAAAAAAACCTACAAAATTTTTTAATTTTATTCGTACTAATTGCTTAACTCCTCCGTTATTTATGACTTGCTCAATCACGAGGCATAAATAACTAAGAGGAGATTTTAATAAATTCATATATGGATAAAAAACTTAAACAGAAAGCGATCAAGGTTTGGTATGACTTACTCACTCATGCACTAACAGCTGAAGAGATTAGTTTAGTTGAACTTAGGTTTGTAGATGGACACCTTAAGAGGTTTTGCCCTAAAAACATAGAAGATAAAATAGCTCGATTGAGTCGCTAGGTAAGCAGAACTCTAGGCTAATCTTTAATCTCCTTTGGCTGCAAGAGCTGCCAAAAATAAAGCCCCTTGTGAAAACTTCATAGGGGCTTTGGATTAAAACAATATGAATTGTTTAGCTAATTTTATTTTTTTCCAAAATATCTTTTTTGGAAATCAAATATATATTTTCTTCATCAAGACTAATTTCGAATACATACTTGTCTCTAATAAGAGCCGTTTGCTTTTCAATAAACTTAATATTTTGCCAAGGAATCAAACAATTTTTAGGAAATAGTAAAATCAAACTTTTTGTCTGCTGTATACACAAACCGTGCTCTGTATGAACAATATTTAACCAAGGCCTATATTCCATATCTTTATTTGATTCTGAAAATTGACTCTCTTTTACAAGGTGTATTTCCGTTTGTCTCAACATGCTAGTCTTTTGAAATTCTATATTAGCCGGGTAATTACGAGCTAACTTAGGGTAAAGTCCCACGCTACTCTGGATATAATTTATAAAAAGGTAGAACAAAATAAAAACTATTAGTGCTATTGAAAATATCATTTATCTATCCACTCTTTTAAGTCATATGCGGCACTTCCCATTGTTCTTCCTATATCACCAAGCTTTTCAGTATTAGCTGCTATACCTGTACCAACTGTTGCGGTGGTTTCACGACCTTTAGTCGGAGTTCCAATACCAACTTCAAAAACTGCTTGTTCAATATCAGCACCATTAAACAAGCCCTCTGGTGCAGTGCCAGAGCCATCAGTAAATACCGCTGGTGTTGTTACCGATACAGAAAGCCTTCCTTCTGTATGAGATACAGACGTTCCTGCCCCCTCCAATGATGCAACAGTAGTTTTTTCACCGCCTCCCATCAGTCTCACAAAACCACCTGTCGCAAAATTATTGCTACTTGCTCCAACTTCTGGAGTTAGAGTTAATTGAGCGGTGCCATTGTGATCGGCTGCTGCTGACAGAGATATAGAAAAATTCTTACCAAATAGTGAACCACTCACTCCAACATTTATTCCCCATAAATATTCACCATTCGGATCTGTATATTTGTAAGGGTTATTGTTCACATATAAATAACGGTTGAATGACATTACTGGGTTATCAGCAGTGTATCCAACCGGATCATTCGAATAAAAACGACCTATGACTGGATCATAGTATCGTGCCTGCATATACAGTAATTGGCTTTATGATCCACAGGGTTAATCTTATTAAAGTAATGATTTAAATGAACGTCTTAGTGATATTAAGTGCTCAGTGTACAATGAATTTAATAAGCAAGTACACCTAGCCCTTTGTGCGCTACTAGGTTGAGTAATTTTAAAGACGCTCCTTTTGGTGATTTCCCACCTTGCTCCCATGATCTAACCGTCGAAGGGCTTGTATTTAAATAAGCAGCAAACACGGCTTGACTAACATGAGCTCTCTCTCGTATCGCTTTTATATGTGCAGCATCATAGCGCTCTATTTCTGGTAGGCATAACACATCAAATTCTCGCATTGTTTGCACATCCATTACACCCGCATCAGTCAACCCTTTTGCGGTGTCGTGCATGACATCTAAAATACTATTACTCATGATTTATTACCTCTATTAATTCACCTGATTCAATGGCTTTTTTGAGTTGAACATCTGAATAACCAAGTAATTCTTTTGCCATCAACTTCAGTGTTTTCAACTCTTTTTTACCTATGTTATCTCGTTGATTTTTAGAAAAACCAAACATGAAGAATGATTTATCACCCACTTTAAACGCAACAATAGTACGAAACCCGCCACGTTTACCTTGGCCTTGAATTGCTGCTCGTTTTTTATAAACATGGCCGCCTAGTTCACCATCATTAAGTCCCTCTCCAAGTTCACGTATCGTCTCTTGCAAAGTATGATCGGTTAAACATTCTTTTTCAGCCCACTTACTGAACCATTTTGATTTAAAGATATACATTTAAATTCCTTACTCTTGGCTAACTATACCACTCAGTATTATAGCTTTCCACGTACAATCACATTATTTAATAACAAAAGAGCATTACTCACTTAATATCAAAGGCTTCAATGTATTGCTCATTGAAGCCTTGGGTTTATCCCGTCGCTATTACAAATAGAATGATGACTTTGATAGTGCAGACGGGTGACTGCGCTGGTAGGTACTTGTTAAAACACTCCGTGATACGTGTGTGTATATTTGCGTTGTTGATATATTGGCATGCCCTAACATTTCTTGAACATGACGAAGCTCAGCACCGTTATCAAGCATAATAGTCGCTGTGGCATGTCTAAATAAATGACATGCTCCAGCTCGTTTATGCCCTGCTAGTTTGACATACCGCGCAACCATTTCAGATAATTTATTGGCTGAATAACGCCTACCATTATTAGCAAGAAATAATGCGCTTCCTGTACTAAGGCTAGCCATGTTGATGCGTATTTTCCCTAAGTAGAGAGTGATCCATTCACAAGCTCGTTTACTGATGGGGACAATACGATCTTTATTCCCTTTACCTCGATTAACTCGAAGTAAATGCGCGGTTAGATCAACATCATCTATATCTAAGTTCATCAATTCTGTTCGTCTAATACCTGTAGCATAAAAGGTTTCTAAAATAGCGCGATCCCGTAACCCTAAGACACCGAACAGGAGTGATTGTGAAAGTATTTTTTCAATCTCAATTTCACTGAACAACGCTTTGGGTAATGCGCGTCCTTTGCTTGGTAATTCAATATGCTGCAATGCATTCGTAGAAAGTAGTTCTTTCATATAAAGTTTTTCAATAAATGTTTTAACAAAAGTAAGTAGGTTTCGCTTTTGAGCTAAACATAACGGGTTACCATCAAGCGCTTTACGATAGCAATTAAGATAAGCCATATAATCATCCATTAAGTCTAAATCTATTTTGTCAGCACTATAAATACGCTGTGCTATGCACCAACGAGCAAACTTTTTAAGTCCTGCTTTCTTACCGCGAATTGTGTCTGGTGATTGCCCTTTAGCTTCGCATAACCACAGATAATATTTAACGCAAAGCCAAATGCGCCTACTGGTTGGCTTATCCATAAATCATCTCCTGTATAAACTTGAAACCTTGGGTTATATACTTATCAGACTCAGGTTTACACCACTGTATAATAGGTGATTGCCAATGGCGTATACGTTGACCATAACGATACCCAATGGCTGCAATTACATGGTTGTGCTTATCCATTGTGGGAAAAATAATGCAGCTGCGAAATAATTCATGCCCACTTGGGTTTAATAGTTGGCTACGCTTTAAGCTGCCTCGCATTGCACCTCCTGTTAATGTACGCATAGCTAAAATGTGTTTGCCAAGTGTACGATTACATACACCTACATGAGCACTGTAACGAAAGGCATGTGGTATACGCGATGACTGCCCAACAAATAATTGCATTGCAGGATCGTGTAAATAGCATTGCATGTAGTAATTAAAAACCTGCTGGATATAACTGTCATCAATATTGACGGGCTTTATAAGTGGATTGTCATTCACCATCGCAGTGTACTCCCGTGGTGGGATCAAATTCTTTTCGCATGGACTGACCATGCATAGAAATTTTATGTGCTCGATGAATGATCCTGTCCATTATTGCATCAGCAAATGTTGGCTCACCAATGTACTCATGCCATTTTTCAACGGGCAGCTGAGAGGTGATAATTAAAGAGCCTTTCCCTGTTCTATCTTCAATAATTTCCAGCAAGTCTTGTTTACCATAATCATTAAGAGGCACAAGTGCCCAATCATCCAATATGAGTAACTTAAACTTCAACAATCTCATTCTAAATTTTGGAAGTGAACCATCTAAACGCGCAATTTCCATATCCTCTAACAATCGTGGCGTTCTATAAAACAAGACCGCATAGCCTTTACGCATTGCTTGTTGCGCAAATGCACACGCAATATAACTTTTACCAACTCCGGTTAGCCCTGTTAACAAAATATGCTGCGACCGTGTTAACCACTCACAGTCAAACAGTGATTTTACTTGCTCTCTATCAAGGCCTCGTGATGCCTGAAAGTTAATATCTTCGACGCAGGCATGCGTTAACGTTAGCTTGGCAGCTTTTCTTGCTCGGTTTTGTCGCCGTGCTTCACGGTCGTTAATCTCAGCATCACTCAATAGAGCCAGGCGTTCATCAAATACTAAACGTAATGTGTCAGGGCTGTTAAGCTGTCGTTGTAATTCAGCCGTCATCCCATAGAGCTTTAAAGTATTAAGGTGCTCTATCGTTTGTTGTAGCAACATATTACAACCCTCCTTGTTGATAGTATTGAGCACCCCGAATATTATAATGAAGCGGTAGCTCGCTTTGTGTAGATAAGGCGTTACGGCGTTGATCAATTTTGCATTGTAAAATTGACCGAACACTTTTTACCGTTAGTGATTTAATATCTACAGCACATTGGCATGCAATCTCAAAGCGTTCTTCTCCATAGAGCTTAGCTAAACTTTTTAACTGTGAACACGCTTTACTTGCTGTCATTGCATAATTCGGCTTACCTAAAAATTGACTATCTACAAGCGCAATTGCAGCTTCACCAATGCTTTTAGCCCAAACGAGATAATGTTCAAGATTTTTCTCTGCGTATGCCTGATAACTCGAAGGGCGATGTGCATTTTTGGTGGTGTAACCATCTACGATATCACTTTTAACATGGCTGGCTATGCGTTGATTAGCGCAAATGAGTTCAACACTTTTAGATGTTATGCGTGCCTCAACCTGTCGATCAACATATTGATACGGTACTGAGTAATAATGTTTCTCCACGGCCACATGATAATCACTATTTACGCGTTGAGCGCTTACCCAACTAGCAAACTCAAAGGGGCGCTTGGGCAAAGGTTGCAAAACAGGTTTATCTAAAGCCATAAAGCGAGAGTGACGACAGCCATCAATGCGCTTAAAAGGACGTCGATTAAGTTTTTCCAACAAAGCGATAATCGCAAGGTTGATCTCCTCAACGCTAAAGAATTGTCTTCTGCGAAGGATTACAGTTATCCAACGAGTTACAATTAATACGCCTATTTCAGCAAGTGATTTATCTTGTGGTCGGCGAACCCTTGCCGGTTCAATCACACAGTTATAATGCCTTGATTGCTCCAAATAGGTACGATTGATGATCGGTAATGAACCAGGCTTCGTTACCGCTGATTTTAAGTTATCAGGCACAACAACTTGTGGTACGCCACTAAAAAAGGCATACATGCGATTATGCGCTTCGATAAAACCCTCTAACTTTTGGCTCTTTGAGGCAAAAGCAAAGGTGTATTGAGAGCAACCTAAAACGCCAACAAATACCTGAGCCTGCCTGCACTCTCCTGTATTATTATCAATGTAACCAATGGTTTTACCTGCGTAATCAACATAAACACATTCACCTGCATAATGTGTTTGGCGCATAGACACATCTACTGATTTTAAATAACGGCGGTAATAAAAGTTAAACTGCGATTGGCAATAAGCGGTTTCAGGATCTACAACACAATACTCTTCCCATAACTGCGCTAAGGTTTGATGTTTGTGCATCTGCATAAGTGTGTGAATATGCGACCAATCAGGTTGTCTTTTATCTTTATCTGGGGTCTTCCTGCGATTGAAATGTGCTAACAGCACCGCATCGTTCATAGACTGATATGTTTGCCAATCAAAACTCAGCTTAGTCAAATGCTGTCTATAACGCCTCACTGTATTAGGTGCTACCGCGAGCACTCGTGCAATATGATGGTTTGAGTAGGTTGTTGTGAGTATTTGCCTCACTATTTCTTTGATCAGCACGATGCTAATTGTATTTGATTTTTTCATGGTGTTGTTTACCTTTAACTCAGACATAGTCCCTCAACGTTTACATTGATGAACTATGTGATTCAAAAATAAAGACACAGACGTAACTATCCGCTGACTAAAATTAAGTCAGCGCTTGATATTTTACGCAGAAAGTTTATAGTGAGTTAGTCGACGTCAAACGACAACGCACTGAGCTTTGGGAATTGGTTGCTGCCAATTTAGTCCAAAGCTTTTTGCTTTCTAGGCCTTTGTTAAATAATCTAGTTATCTTTACGTATTTTACTTAATCAATATAACTCCCTCCCGCTTTTATTGCATATCGCCTTTGTGCTAAGTAATTTGCTACATCTTTAACAAGTACAAAATACCCGCGCCGTTTTTCCATTTTAAAAACAGGCACTGGCACGGTATTACGTACAATGGATTGTCGCAGTGCTTCTTGTGAAGCATACCCTAAGGCTTTCAATAAATGATCGCCTGTCATAATAGGGCCATGAAGCTTTAATAGGTCACTTTCTAAAGCAACTGTCAGCACCTCAACATCATTCATTTTTATTACCTTTTATGTTTATAACTAACCGTGACAAAGTGTTTAGATTTTAGGCATATTTTCAGCTAATCTGGTAGTGTCTAATTTTTTAGGTTTAGGACACAGTTTTTAATTACAGAAAGTTAAAATACAACTTAATTACAATAACTTACACTTGTCCGTATCGTTTAGCACAGATTTATGAACAATTTTCAGAGAGCGTTGATGATAAAAAATGCCGCTAATTTAAAGAGAGTTCGCTACGTCGCAACGCAGTTATACATGCTCTGTTTGCAAGAAAAATCAGGTGGTTTATCATTTGGTTCAATAGAAATGCACTTCAAAAGAGCGCCTTCGCAATCCAAACAAGCTTATTGGGGAAGCCACACAGGGACATTTTATAAATATGCAAAAGGGAGTGTCAGAATTAAAGATCACTCATTAATTGAGCGTATTGAGGAAGATGAGCAATACCAAGGCTGCAAATATATCTTAAGTCACCCTTTATGGCAGATATTAGAAAACCCACACGCGTCAATAGCAAGCCTCTGGGAAATAATGCGGATATTAAATCCAACAATGCAAACACGCTTATTCAAATTTAATAAAGCGAGCAACGTATACAAACGAAAATATTGGACAAACTCAACGCACTTTTCGCGGCTCAGTATGTACAATAATTTAGACGCACTGGCATGCTTAATAATACTGATAAGAGAAATGGAACTATTAAAAAAATGGCATACCTATGTTCAGGTAAAGTGGTATGTTCATGACCTGTTTATTCGGCTCACGTATTTTAAACCCTTATCGTCGATACACCTTGAGCTCTATGCGCTTATCTATACTCACTTTTTAGCTAAAAATAACCCTATAACAGCAGATTATTTTTCAATTGAAAAACAGGATGTTTACCAACATTTTAAAAGTTACTTTAAATCACCGAATTTAATTGACGATTTTTCACTTTATCACCGGCTGTTAAAGCAGACGTTGTTGCATGCACAAAAAGTAATAAATATTGGTGACACAAAAGAGGCACAACTGGATTTTTTGTTTTGGGTCTCAGAGCATAACCTTTTAAAAGTTCATCGTGCATTTAATGAATTTCAAACAACAGCGCAACAACCTCCATTAATTAAAAAATTAATAAAGGCCTGCTCAGATCCAAATACACGTAGGCACATTAATAGTTCAGAGTTTTTAAACATATAAATATTGACCCTCATGATCAACACAGCAGAGCACTTTACTGGGCAGGCAATACTGGTTTTAATAGGCAGCAAATAACAGCAAGCCTAGGCAACTTCACTGGTGTCACCAATTAGTGGCGCTGCACTCATTTGCCCACATCGCTGATGACAGCTGCCAACTACAACCAAAATACGTTGCCTAGTCCGCTGCCAATATTGCCCATAATAAATACAGCTCTACGTTTAAGTTAACAATTAACTACGGATGTCATATTTTCTACTCTAGTTTCTGCTTGAAAATAGTTGACAGGCAAAAGGCAAGACGCGACCCCATTCTTTTCATTCTCTGAAAAGTACATGTTCAAAATATTAACACTTACCAACACGGGCAATATTTAATTCCCCCTGACGTTTCCGAGTCATAAAAAAGCCTCGCGAGTTGAAGTGTGAGGCTTTGGATTCAATAAACAGCATGCTTCCTAGCTACTTAACAACTAAGTAAGAATCCAACTTATGGACTCCCATTACAATACCTGAGATTGATTGCTGACTTAAACGTGCAGGGAAATCCTCGACTAGAAATCCAAAAAAACACCAAGACTTTGCTAATGATAATAATAGCTCAGCTCTCTCGTTTCCATTATATATCTTATAAAAAAGTTCGTCTTCTATGATGGCGAAATCATTTTCCTCTATAGCTTTATTAACTGGCTTGTCAAAAGAAAAATCTTTTGTGAGAAGATTTAATCCATTCTTATTCAACCATTCCAATAATATTTGATCACTGTTAGGAGAAGCTTCAATACTATCGCTTGTAATACGCTTAGATACATGATTATCGAGATCTGAATTTTCGACACCAGTGTAACGTGACAAAAGAATTGCACTACTAAAGTTATCCCAACGAACTTCTCTCACAATCAAATTAGAACAGGGGACAATGTTTGCATAGAAGTAGTCTTTTGCTTCGTTGAATTTAAAATTTATGTCAATCATTTTTATTGCTTCTCAACTCTGTCGTCATTAGGGAAATAATCAAAACGTTTTCCGTTCACATCTGTATAAGTCACATGTGGGCCTCGTGCAGTACCTTCAGCATGTGTATCTAAATCATTATGCAACTGTTCACCAGTTTCCGGATTAACCCACGCACCTTGCGCACTGCCTACTGGAGCATTTGGGTTTCCTTTCCAAGTCCACCCTTCCCCAGGAGCATTTTCAAAATCAGCTCCCTTAGGGTTTCCACCAATCAGATCCGTAATCTTACCTTTGGCAATATCTTCAGCCGATTCATTGAAAACAGCATTGAATGCTTTATAAATGGTGGTTCTCTTAAAATCAAATGTAACACCACTTGTATTAGGCGAAGAGGTAGTTAAGTATGGGGGTACTCCGACAGAGCCTCTACCACCAGTATGTTGAGTACCGCCCGCAGCTATTGGAACTCCAACAGTTGGAGGAGGAACAACTAATATTGCGCTTTTACCATTCGGATCAGTATATCTATAAGGATTATTATTCGCATAAGTATATCTATTGAAGCTATGCACATCGCGGAATCCAACAGGATCATTCGAATAAAAACGACCTATGACTGGATCATAGTATCGTGCCTGCATATAGGTAAGTCCAAGCTCTCGATCATTTTGATGCCCAGTAAAACCGACAGTATTGGTACTTGCTGCACTGCTATCTTTTATTGCTTTACCATATGGGGTGCTACCATCACGCCATATCACGTTGCCACCTTCATCAGTCTCAACGATGGGCGTGCCTAATAGATCCGAATGGATATAGGTGACACTTCGTGCTTCAACAATTGTATTTTTTAACACGGCCGTTAGCATTAATATAAAAACAAAGAATATTCTATTCATTGACACTTCCTAGTTGAATGGTCCGCCTAAATGGCCTTCATTAATTACATCTATATTTCTAGAGGAGGAAATTGTAGCAGCTCCAAACTCGCAAGTAACAGTTACTCTATCATCAGAGAAAAAATCTAATATCACATTTCCGCTCGAAGATAGGTCATCCAACCCAGCGCTAGAATTAGCTATGGTATTCATTGATTTACCAAAGGTTATTTTACATTTGTCAGCGCCATTACTAACCCAGCTAACTGTCATACTCGTTCCAACTGAGGGAACTGAATAGCTACTAAAATTCACAGTTCTATTAGGTCGGATAACCCATATATTTGAACTTTGTTTATACCCGGTGCAGCTGTTATTCCTACAGGCTTTTACACGGTAAGCGTAAGTGTTATCGGAAATATTTGAACGAGTGTGACTACGAGCGCTTCCTGTGTATACAGTAGTCCAGACGTTACCTTTTCTCTCCTGCAATTGATAACTTGAAGCTCCCGTTACAGCGCCCCAGCTAATAGCAAATGTACCATTGTGATCCTTAGTACCATTATCTGCTGCATAAACAATGGATGTTGGTGTAAGGATATTAACTAAATTACCGCTTTCTTTATAACCGCCCCAGCCTGAATTATTACCAGCCCTGACCCGATATTTATAGGTACCAACCGCTCGACCTGTGCGCGAATAACTTTTAGCATTTGTGGAGCTTAATAAAGTTGTCCACCCGCCTTGAAGTGGCATAGTTAATTTGGCCACCTACTTAGAGATGTTATTATGCATCTCATCAAACGTTAGGTGATACAAATG